>NZ_UWOT01000004.1:0-286361 GCF_900604535.1 Romboutsia sp. Marseille-P6047 | reverse complement strand
AAGATAAGATTTCCCACCGTAAGGGTAAGACCCCAGGAAGACTACCTGGTTGATAGGTCGAAGGTGTAAGTGCAGTAATGTATTTAGCTTATCGATACTAATAGGTCGAGGACTTGACCAAAATAAACCTAAAGGTTTATATCGCCAACCAAATCATTATTAAAAGAATTTATAAGGTAGATTTCGGTTGCTAAAAATATTAAATGATAAATCAATAGATGATATGCAGTTTTTAGAGTATTAACTCTAAATATATGCGGGTGTAGCTCAATGGTAGAGTTCCGGCCTTCCAAGCCGGCTGTGAGGGTTCGATCCCCTTCACCCGCTCCAAATAAAGATTATGTGGTTATTATAGCAAAGAGGATACACCTGTTCCCATTCCGAACACAGAAGTTAAGCTCTTTAGCGCTGATGGTACTCGGAGGGCAACCTCCCGGGAGAGTAAGACGTAGCCACGTAATCTTTTTTTTTATAAAAATTTAGATTTTACTTCTTTTAATTTATATTAAATAATTAAATTTATTAATAGAAATTAAAAATTTTGAGTTTACATTATACAAAAAAACTACCTAATATTAATAACTTTTTTTATTAAGAAAGTATTAATATTAGGTAGTTTTTTTATGTTAATATTAATATAGAATCTATTAACTACTAAGGGGGATTGCAGTAATGGATATTATAAAAAATTTAAGGAATCAGGGGATAAGTGATAGCTTAATAAATGATATACTATATTTTAGAAAATATTATAGTATAGATAAAGATTTGCAATATAGAGTAAGTAAATCTAAGACATATTTTTATGGAAAAGAAATATTATCTATGTGTATATCGGCTATTTTGGAGGGAGAAAATATACTTCTATCCGGTCCAAAAGCAACTGGAAAAAACTTATTAGCAGACAATCTATCTGAGTTATTTAACAGACCACAATGGAATACATCTTTTAATATAAATACAGATAGTTCAACTTTAATTGGCACAGATACATTTATAGATAATGAAGTAAAGTTAAGAAGAGGATCAGTATATGAGTGTGCTGTTCATGGTGGATTTGGTATTTTTGATGAAATAAATATGGCAAAAAATGATGCTATAGTAGTTTTACATTCAGCATTAGATTATAGAAGAATAATAGATGTCCCAGGATATGAAAGAATAAGTTTGCATCCAGCAACAAGATTTATAGGAACAATGAACTATGAATATGCAGGGACTAAAGAATTAAATGAGGCTTTGGTTTCTAGGTTTATGGTAATTGATATACCTTCTGTAAAAGAAGATAAATTAAACTTAATTTTATCTAATGAATTTCCAGATGCAGATGAGGATAAATTAAATCAATTTATAGGATTATTTTTAGATTTGCAGTTAAAATCTCAAAATGGAGAAATATCTACAAAATCTATAGATTTAAGAGGATTAATAGGATCATTAAAAGTCATAAGAAGAGGCCTTTCTCCATTAGAGGCAATCAATATGGGAATGGTAAGTAAAAGCTTTGATGTATATGAAAAAGAAATTGTTGGAGATGTCATTAGAACTAGAATACCAGAAAAATGGACTAGCGAAGATATATTTTCAAATAAACAAGTACATAAATTTAATGAGTAATATTTAGGTGATACTATGAAATGGGTATATAGTGATTATGATTTAGATAATAGAGTTAATAATATTGCTTGGACTATAAGTGGAAATTATAATGAACATATTGAAGTTTTAGAAAAAAATTACTCTTCAAAAGATGTATATTTATATTTGGGAATTATGGCTGGAGCTAGAAGAAAGTATGTAGATTGGAATATAGTGAAGAAGTATTTACCCAATAGAGTTAATAAAGGATATAATAAAGATACTTTATTAACTCTATTACAAGTAGTTTTAAATAACTTAGTAGAATCTAAGGTTATAAAGGATAGGCCTGGAATTGAAGATATAAGATCAAAGGCATATAAAGATATAATTAATGAATTTAATACAATATATAAAAATGATATTTTACAAAAAATTAAGTATATATTTATTTTAGAAGGTATAGGAAAACATCCTTTTGTAGATGGGTTAAGTAGAAGAATTATAAATGATATTAAAAATATAAACCTAGGTAATGAATTAGTAGAAATATTAAAAGATATAGATAAACTTTATATAAGATATTTTAATGAAATAAAACAAGATTTAAAATTAAGTGAATGTAGCCAAGATATAGACTTCAAAGATGTAGATATAGATTTTGATACATTTTCAGATTTTATGTATGATGAATTATATAGTGATGAGGAAGATTCTATAGAAAATGAACTTAACTCAATATCTTCTTCTATGCTAGTTGAAAGTATAGGAGAAAGGAAAGTTAATAGTGAGAAAAGTTCACTTAATAGAGTTATATATATCGATGAGGAAATTGCTAATAAAATTTATGATAAAATAGAATATTACTATGGAAAATCGTATTTAAATAAAAGTGAAATAAAAAGAATAGAAGTTAAAAATTGTAGAAATGTACATGAGGGATGTAGGGTGCATTTTACAGAAGGAGTTTTAAGATCAGAATGTAAAAATGTTTTTCAAGTTAAATATGTTACAAGACATAAAGAAAATAATTTGAAAAAGTACAGAGAAAATATAAGAGTGTATAAAAGAAGTATAAATAGATTAAAAGAAAATTTAATGAGGATACTTGTAGAAGAAAATATTACAGATAGAATTTATTCAGATTACGGGACTATTGATGCAAAAAGGGCATGGAGGGTTGGAAGAAGTAATAATACTAAAATATTTTATAGAAATATAGAAAACAAAAAAGGAAGATATGTAATTGACATATTGTTAGACTCAAGTGGTTCACAAAGTAGAAATCAGTATCAAGTTGCAATACAAGTATACATAATCTCTAGTGCTCTTACACTGGCAGGTATACCTAATAGAGTTAGCGCATTTTCTAGCTTTTTAGATTATACAATTTTAAAAAGGTTTAGAGATTATAACGACTCTATAGATAAAAATGATAATATATTTGAGTATTTTTGTTCTGGTAACAATAGAGATGGTCTTGCTATAAAATCTGTATGTGAAGGTTTATTAGAAAGGGAAGAAGAAAATAAAATTTTAATAGTACTAAGTGATGGAAAACCTAATGATGTTAAATTTGGTTCAAGTAAAGAACGAAGTATAAGAGGTGAAATATCTTATAAAGGTAAAATAGCTGTAAATGATACTGCTAAAGAAGTAAGAATTGCTAGACAAAATGAAATTTTAGTCTTAGGAGTATTTACAGGTAAAGAAAATGAAATTGATGCAGAAAAATTAATCTATGGAAAAGATTTTATATATACTAGAGACATAGAAAAATTCTCAGATATTGTTTCAAATTATTTAAAAAAAATTATAGAAAATTAAAAATATAAAAAAGGAATATAAATTATAATATAGAAATAGATATTAGTACAAAGATGTAAATTAAATAAAAAAGTATCAATAGGTTCTAACATGAATTAGATTAATAGGGAAAGAGGTGAAATTCCTCTACAGCCCCCGCTACTGTAAGGTGGACGAAACTTTTAAAAACCACTGTGGTATTAGTTACTATGGGAAGGAGAAGGAGTAGAATGAAGCTAAGTCAGGAGACCTGCCTATGATATTTTAAAATAACTTTTTCGGGGAGGAAAAGATTATGGTGAATCACATATCAGGTGATTTTATTATGAGATTAAAGCCTAACCAAATAGTTAGGCTTTTTTTATTTATAATATATACAGAAGGAAGATATTAATATGATAATAATTGATAAATATGCTTATTCAAATAAATTAATACATACAAATCCAAATATAAGATTTGCAGTAGGTATAATTTTTTTATTAGGATCTATGTTAATAAAAAATTTAATTATTTTATCACTTATTATTTTATTAATGAGTGTAATAATAGTTGGAATTGCTAAAATCGATATAAAGGGTTATATAAAGCTCTTGAAGATACCAATGATATTTTTAATTATGAGTATAACTACGACTCTTATAAATATATCTAATGATCCAAACTTACTAATTAAAAGCTTTTGTATATGTAGCAATTATATAGGTATTTCTAAAGAATCACTAAATATATCACTTCAAATATTATTTAGAGCAATGTCATGTTTGACTTGTGTTTATTTTATAATATTAACGATACCATTTAATCAACTTTTATTTATATTTAAAAGTTTACATATGCCAACTATAATTTTAGAGTTATCAATGTTAATTTATAGATTTATATTTATATTTTTAGAAGAAGTATCAGATATACGTAAGTCTCAGGAGTTAAGATTTGGATATACAAACCTAAAGACATCTTATAAGTCTTTTGGGCTTTTGGGAAATTTATTATATAAGAGAATGATGATTAGATATGAAGAGATGTGTATATCGTTAGACATGAAATTATATGATGATAGATTCTATATAGTAGGAGAATAGTATGTTTAAAATAAATAACTTAACTTATAAGTATGAAAAGGATAAACTAGCTTTATCAAATATAAATATGGATTTTGATAAAGGAGATATAATAGGGATAATAGGTAGCAATGGTTCTGGAAAATCCACATTATTTATGAATATGATGGGTATTTTAAAGCCAGATTTAGGAACTATATTATTTAAAAATGATATTATTAAATATAACAAAAAGTATCTATATGATTTAAGAAAAGAAGTAGGGATAGTGTTTCAAGATCCTGAAAAACAAATATTTTACTCTATGGTTTATGATGATATAGCATTTGCTTTACGAAATTTAGGTATAAAAGAAAGTATCATAAAAGAAAGAATAACTAAAGCACTTGAATCAGTAAATGGATTACATCTTATTGATAGACCTGTACACTTTTTAAGCTATGGACAGAAAAAAAGGGTAGCTATAGCATCTGTTATAGCTATGGAAAATAAAATGGTACTTTTAGATGAGCCAACTGCAGGATTAGATCCAATTAGTACTAGAGCTATAGTTGATATTATAAATAATTTAAAAAAGAAAGGTATAAAAATTGTTATTTCTAGTCATGATATGAATTTAATATATGAAATCTGTGACTATATATATGTTTTAAATCAAGGTGAAATAATTAGCGAAGGTAGAACAGATACTGTTTTTAATGATGAAAAAAAGATATTAAGAGCAGGTTTAGAGTTACCTTGGTTAGTAAAGCTTCATAATAACTTAGATTTACCATTATTTAGGACTGAAGAAGAGTTATATAAGTTTTGGAGTAAGTCTAAAGTAATAGTAAATCCTTAATTAGCCCTCAACCTATTTTATATAGATTAAATAAATAACCCTTAACCAAATTTGATGGTACCCTAGAATTTCTCCAAAGTTCTAGGGATATTTTGTATTTACAAGTGTATATACACTTGGTAAAATATAACATATAAACTGGGGTTTAGGAGGAATACTATGAAGAAAAAAATGAAATTATTATTTTTAATAATGCTAAGCGTAGTCTTTACTTTTGGGGTAATAGGATGTAATTCAACAAATAGTAATGATGCAGAGGCAGAAAGTACATATGAGTTTAAAATTGGTATTGTTCTTGGAGAAGGTGGTGCAAATGATCAAAGCTTCAATCAATCATCACTAGAAGGATTTGATAAAGCAAAAGAGAATCTAGGGGTTATAGGAAATTATTTAGAAGCAAACCAAGAGGCAGATTATAAGCCTAATATAGAGACATTTATAGACCAAGATGTAGACCTAGTGATAGGTGTAGGTTATACTACAGCAAAAGCTATGTTAGAAGCCGCTCAAATATATGAAGATAGAAACTTTGTAATTATAGATCATAATTATGAAGAGGAAGGAAAGGAAATTCCTCAAAATATGGCTTGTGTAACTTTTGATGAAAGAGAAGTTGCTTATTTAGTTGGATTAATAGCTAGCAATATGACGGAAACTAATAAAGTTGGTTTTATAGGTGGTATGAAAGATCCTAATATAACTAGATTTGAAGAAGGATTTAAAAAGGGTGTTAAAGATGGCAAAGAAGGAGTAGACTTACTATCTCAATATGCAAATTCATACGACGATGCTAGTTTGGGTAAATCTATAGCAAATCAGATGTATTCTAAAAATATAGATATTATATTTTCAGCTGCAGGAAATGTTGGTACAGGAGCTATAGAGTCAGCTAAAGAACAAAATAAGTATGCAATAGGTGTTGATATGGATCAAAATAGTTTAGCTCCAAATAATGTAATAACCTCAGCAATGAAAAGAGTCGACATAGGTGTATATGATATAATAGAGCAAGCTAAAGAAGGTAAGTTTAAAGGTGGACAAGTTACTGTATATGGATTAAAAGAAGGTGGGGTTGGAATAGCACCTACTACAGATATTAATGTACCAAGTGAGGTATTAGATATAATAAAAGAGCAACAAGATAGAATTGTAAATGGGGAGATTAAAATCAACTAGAGTATTTGTCGATATTTAAGACAAAATGTACCACGATATAAATTGACAATATTTTGACATGTGTGCCATAATTTAAGTATAAAATAAGTTCTTCTATGAAAGAAGAAGTAATAAATTAGAACCATGAAGGTTTTTATATGTAAAAGTAATTTTATGTGAGGATACATAATTTTATTAAAATACATATAAAAGCCTTTTTTTATGGAGAAATGTATCTATTATAAGGGGGAGTAAAAATGATACTAAAAAAATTAAGAAAATCTATTTCATTAATGTTAGTTTTATCACTTACAACAATATCTTTAGTAGGATGTTCTAATACTGATTCAAAGAATAATGATTCATCTAAAGCTAGTGCAGTAAGTGAAAGAAAGTCTAATAATGAGCTTGTAGTTGCAGTAGCAAGTGAGCTAGAAGCTGGGTTTGATGCTACAACAGGCGGACATGGTTCTATGACAAAAGTATTTTTTAGTACTTTATTTAAAAGAGATAAAGAATTAGGAATAGAAAATGATATAGCTACAGGATATGAAGTGTCTGAAGATAGATTAACATGGATAGTGAAAATAAGGGATGATGTTAAATTTACTGATGGGGAATCTTTAACAAGTGAAGATGTTGTTTATACATATGAAACTGCGAAAGAGAGTGGTTCTGAAATAGATTTAACAATGCTAGAAAGTGTAACAGCTATAGATGAGAATACAATAGAGTTTAAACTTACTAAACCACAGTCAACATTTATTGAAAAATTAGCGTATTTAGGAATTGTTCCCAAACATGCTCATAATGAAAATTTCGCAGACAATCCAATTGGATCTGGACCATTTAAATTTGTACAATGGGATAAAGGTCAACAAGTTATAGCAGAAAAAAATGAAGATTATTATGGTGATGCTGCAGGCATAGATAAACTTACTATGGTGTTTTTAGATACTGATGCTGCTTATGCAGCGGTAAAATCAGGAGATGTTGATATGGCATCTATAACAGGATCTTTAGCAAGTGAAAAAGTTGATGGTACAAAAATTGTTGATTTAGATACAATAGAAACTTTTGGTGTAGAATTCCCTATGCAAAAAAGTGGAGAAAAAGATAATGATGGGAACTCTATAGGAAATGATGTAACAAGTGATGAAGCAATAAGAAAAGCTTTAAATATAGCTGTAGATAGAGACGAGATAGTTGAAGGTGTACTAGAAGGATATGGGACACCATCAACTACAGGACTTGAAAAAATGCCTTGGTTAAATGAAGAAACTATAATAAAAGAAGATGGAAATATAGATGAAGCTAAAGAAATATTAAAGAACGCAGGTTGGGAGGATACAAATTCAGATGGAACTATAGATAAAGATGGTTTAGAAGCAGAATTTAAGTTATTATATACTGATGGTAAATATAGACAGGAACTTGGCTTAGCATTTGTTGAAGTAGCAAAAGAATTAGGAATTAAAGTTAGTTTAGAAGTTAAGACTTGGGATAATATAGTAGATGAAATACATTCAGAAGCAGTTCTATTTGGATTTGGATCAGGAGATCCATCAGAATTATACAACCTATATAGTAGTAAAGCATCTGGGGGAGGAATACCTTGGGATAATGCAGGTTACTACAAAAATGAAACTGTCGATAGTTATATAGATCAGGCTATTGATAGTGAAAATGAAGAAGAGGCTTTAGAGTTTTGGAAAAAAGCTCAATGGGATGGTTCTACAGGATTTTCTAATAAAGGGGATGCTACTTATGCTTGGCTTGTAAATGTTAATCATATATATATAATGAGCGAAGATTTAGATATAGGAACTCCAGTTGTTCAACCACATGGTGGAAGAATATTTGATAATGTAACTGAGTGGAGTTGGAAATAAATTATTAAGGTAGGACATTCTCTATATGAGGATGCCCTCTTGTGCACTAATGAACTATATTCAAGGAAGGAATTTATATATGAAAAATAGAAAAAATCTAGCCATATATATATTAAAAAAGTTAGCAAGATTAGCATCGCTTTTAATTGCTTTATGTATAATAACATTTGCATTGATGGAATATTCTCCAATAGATCCAGTTACAGCATATGTAGGTGCAGATACAAAGGTAAGCTTAGAGCAGCGTGAAAATATAGCTGAACATTGGGGTCTAAATAAACCACCAGTAGAAAAATTTATGTCATGGTTTAAATCTATGATTAAAGGTGATTGGGGTACATCTATGATATATAGAAGAGCTGTAGTAGATGTTATAGGAGAAAGGTTTATTGCATCATTGGCGCTTATGTTATTAGCTTGGGTTATATCAGGACTATTAGGATTTATTATGGGAATAATATCAGGAATTAATGAAGGAAAATTTATAGATAAAGTAATTAGGTCCTACTGCTATGTTTTAATTTCTACACCTACATTTTGGTTAGGAATATTGTTTATTATGATATTCGCAGTAAAGTTAAAATGGTTCCCTGTAGGTCTTGGAGTGCCAATAGGAGTATTATCAGAAGAAGTAACATTTAAAAGTATGATAAATCATCTTGTATTGCCAGCGCTGACACTAAGTATAATAGGTGTTGCGAATATATGTCTTCATACTAGAGAAAAAGTTATAGAAATATTAGAAAGTGACTATATACTTTTTGCAAAAGCACGTGGAGAAAGTAAGAAAAGTATTGTTTTTAATCATGTTATAAAAAATGTTTCACTACCAGCTATAACATTACAATTTTTATCATTTAGTGAACTATTTGCAGGAGCAGTTTTTGCAGAGCAAGTATTTTCATACCCTGGTCTTGGTCAAGCCACTGTTCAAGCAGGATTAAAAGGAGACTTACCATTGCTAATGGGTATAGTCATAATAAGTTTAGTATTTGTATATACAGGAAACTTAATAGCTGATATTTTATATAAGGTTATAGATCCAAGAATAAGGGAGGGACAAGAAATATAATGAATGAGGCTCGAAATGTATATATTGATAATAATAAAAGGTCCCAAATTAGTTTTGGAATAAGGGAAAAAACATTAATTTCTATAGGTATTTTTACTATATTTTTAGGAAGTATAATTATATTTGGAAGTTTAATAACAGAGGAACAAATATCTATAAATCTCCTTAACAAGAATCAAGCGCCTAGTTTAGAATTATTATTTGGTACTGATTGGGTAGGAAGAAATATGCTATATAGAACTATTAAGGGATTAAGTTTAAGTATGAAAATAGGGTTATTATCATCATTTATAAGTGGATTAATAGCATTAACATTAGGTGTAATTGGAGCTACCTTAGGAAACACTGTAGATTCATTTATAAGTTGGTTCATAGATTTAGTATTATCAGTTCCTCATACATTAATAGTAATACTAATATCTATATCAGTTGGTGGAGGATTAAAGGGGGTAATCTTAGGTGTATCACTTACTCATTGGCCATCTTTAACTAGAGTAATAAGAGCAGAAGTTATTCAAATAAAACAATCAGATTACGCAAAGATATCTAGAAACTTTGGCAAGTCTAATTTATATATAGCTACTAATCATATATTACCACATATAATTCCACAATTGCTTGTAGGTATAGTATTAGTATTTCCACATGCAGTTTTACATGAAGCATCTATTACATTTTTAGGGTTTGGGTTACCACCTCACGAACCTGCAATTGGTATTATCTTATCTGAAGCAATGAAATACTTAAGTAGTGGTAGATGGTGGTTAGCATTTTTCCCAGGTTTAAGTTTGGTAATAGTTTCGCTTATGGTAGACAATATAGGGAAAAAATTTAGCCAATTAATAAATCCAAAAACAGCATATAAATAGGAGGGAATATGAAAAAGGAACCAATATTAAAAGTTAAAGATTTAGGAGTTTCTTTTTCTCAATATACAAAAGGATTAAGAAGAAGAAATTTAAAAGTAATAACTAATCTGGATGTAGAATTGTGTGAAGGAGAAATATTAGCTGTAGTGGGATCAAGTGGTTCTGGAAAGAGCTTATTAGCACATGCTATACTTGGTATACTTCCAAATAATGCTACTACAGAGGGAGCTGTAATATATAATGGTAAAGAATTAAGCCAAATAGATAAAGAGAGATTAAGAGGGAATGAAATAGTTTTAATACCTCAATCAGTAAACTATTTAGACCCATTAATGAAAGTATCTAAGCAGGTAAAAATATCTATAAAAGATAAAAAAAACTCAAATAAAATTCAAAGAAAAGTATTTGAAAAGTATGGTTTAGATAAAAGGGTGGATAACTATTATCCATTTCAGTTATCCGGAGGAATGGCTAGAAAGGTGCTTTTATCAACAGCATTGGTATCTGATACAAAAGTAATAATTGCTGATGAACCAACACCGGGTTTAGATGAAAAATCTCTTAATGAAGCTTTACAAGACTTTAGAGAGATTGCTAATAGTGGATGTGCAGTGCTTATGATAACCCATGATATAGAAGCTGCTCTTAAGATTGCTGATAAAATTGCTATATTTTATGCAGGGACTACTTTAGAAATAGCTAGTGTGAAAGATTTTGAAAATAAAGGAGAAAATCTTAGACACCCATATACAAAGGCTCTTTATGAGGCTTTGCCTCAAAGTGGATTTAAGCCAATAAGGGGAAATCAGCCTTTGCCAAATGAATTACCAAAGGGGTGTTTATTTTATGATAGATGTGATAAATCATCTTCTGATTGTAAAATGATAAGACCGAGTTCAAAAGAGGTTAGAAACGGGATGGTGAGATGTTTATATGCAACTTAGAGCTAAAGGGATAAACTTTAAGTATAGTAATGATAGATATATATTAAAAGATATAGATTTTGAAATAAAAAGCGGAGAAATAGTAGGGTTAGTTGCTCCAAGTGGATTTGGAAAAACTACATTAGCAAAAATATTATCAGGTTATCAAAAGCCTGAAAGTGGAAGTGTAGTAATTGATGGTTATGAAAAGAAAAATAAAAAAGAGTATAATCCTGTTCAATTAATATTTCAGCATCCAGAAAAATCAGTAAATCCTAAGTGGAAGATGAGCAAGATAATAAATGAGGCATTTAAACCATCTAAAGAACTAATCCAGGCTATGGGTATTAAAGATGAATGGTTAAATAGATGGCCAAGTGAATTATCAGGAGGAGAACTACAAAGGTTTTGCGTACTGAGAGCTTTATCGAAGGATACTAAATTTTTAATAGCAGATGAAATGACAACTATGCTTGATGCAATAACTCAAGCTCAAATATGGAATGTAGTAATTGAACATGTGAAGAAATATAATATAGGGATGATAGTTATAAGTCATGAAAAAGCATTAGTAGATAGAATTTGTACAAGAGTAGTAGATTTAACTAAGTTTGCAATGCATCATGATATATATGAAAATGGATATTATAGTAATAAAAAAGAACATAAAAAACATAATCATAATCATACACATATACATAATCATGAGCATCTTCATGATCATATAGAAGGTATCGGACATGACCATAATCATGATAATGGGTTGACAGGAAGTCATATACATGAACATTTTCACGTACATGACCATGAACACGATAAAAATCATGAACATGTTAAAAGTTAAATAAAATAATATAATAAAAAGCTATGATTTATAATAAAACTTTTATAAATTATAGCTTTTTATTGTATTCTAAATAACTTTTTATTTTAGAAGAAGTAGATATTGGAGATGATTATAATATGCTATCTTACTTAAAATTTGAATAAACTATGGTTTTCGATTAAAATATATTTATAACTTTACAAATAGGAGGAATAAAATGAATTTAGATACATTAAATCCTGCCCAAAGAGAAGCTGTTGAGAAAACAGAAGGACCTGTTCTTATACTAGCAGGTGCGGGTTCGGGTAAAACAAGAGTTTTAACAACGAGGATTGCACATTTAATGGAAGATAAGAATGTTCAAGCCGCGAATATATTAGCTATAACATTTACAAATAAAGCTGCAACAGAGATGAGGGAAAGGGTAGAAGAAACTATTACAGATCTTGATACAAAAGATATGTGGATTACGACTTTCCACTCTTGTTGTGTACGTATACTTAGAAAAGGAATAAATAGAATAGGATACAATAGAAGTTTTGTAATATATGATAGTGCGGATCAAGTTACATTAATAAAAGACTGTTTAAAAGAATTAAACTTAAGTGATAAGGTATTTGAACCTAAGTCAGTTATAAGTACTATATCAGGAGCTAAAGATAAGCTATATAGCCCAGCTAAATTTAAAGAGTTATATAGAGATGATGCAAGAAATTCAAAAATAGCAGATATATATGCATTATATCAAGATCGTTTAAAAAGAAATAGTGCATTAGACTTTGATGATTTAATATATAAAACTGTTGAGTTATTTAGGGAAGACCCAGAAACATTAGAGTTTTATAGAAGTAGGTTTAAATATATAATGGTTGATGAGTATCAAGATACAAGTAAGGCTCAATATGAATTAATAAAAATGTTAGCAAGACAGCATCAAAACATATGTGTTGTTGGAGATGATGACCAAAGTATATATGGTTGGAGAGGTGCTGACATAAGGAATATACTTGAATTTGAAAAAGATTATGATGATGTTCATGTGGTAAAATTAGAGCAAAACTATAGATCAACGCAAATAATTTTAGATGCTGCAAATACCGTTATATCTAATAACATAGAAAGAAAAAGAAAAAAACTTTGGAGTGAACAAAAAGACGGAGAATTAATAAAGATACAACTTGCGTCTGATGAAATTGATGAAGCTGAATTTATAGCAGATACTATATCAAGATTAAAAAGAAGAGATAGAAGGAACTATCGTGACTTTGCCGTTCTTTATAGGGCAAATGCTCAGGCACGTCCAGTTGAAGATGCTTTAAATAGAAGTCAAATACCATATAATATTTATGGTGGAACTAAATTCTATGAGAGAAAAGAAATAAAAGACTTAATTGCATACTTAAGAGTTATACAAAATCCACAAGATGATATATCCTTAAAAAGAATAATAAATGTACCTAGAAGAGGTATAGGTCTTAGAACTATAGAAAAAATAGAAGATAGAGCTAGTTTAAAGCAAGAAAGTTTATATTCTGTACTTATAGATATAGATACTAATTCAGATATATCAACAAAAGCTAGAGCTAGTATAAGTGGATTTGTTGATTTAATGGGTACTTTAAGAACAATAAAAGAGGTATATCCAGTAAGTAAGCTAATAGAAAAGGTATTAGATACTTCAGGATATATAGATGAGTTGCAAAAAGATAGTAAAAAAGAAGAGGCAGAAGATAGAATAGAAAACTTAAAAGAATTTATATCAGTAGCATTAGAATTTGAACAAAATAGTGAGGAAAAAGATTTAGAAACATTCTTAACAACAGTTGCTCTTACTTCAGAATCTAGTGAAGATGAAGAAAATGATAAAGTTTCCTTAATGACTATACATACATCAAAAGGGCTTGAGTTTCCAGTTGTATTCTTAACAGGAATGGAGGAAAAACTATTCCCAATATCTAGAGCAATAACTTCTATGAGAGATTCTGATATCGAAGAAGAAAGAAGACTTTGTTATGTTGGTATAACTAGAGCAAAAGAAGAGTTATATATGACATTAACACAAAAAAGAACTTTATATGGTAAAACTAATCCATCAGTAGCATCTAGATTCATGGAAGAATTACCAAAAGAATGTATAGAAAGGCTTAACCAATCAGATAACGAATTAACTTATTCTAAAGCAAATTATAATATATTAGATAAATATACTAAAAAGTATATGAATAATATACAAAAATCATCCATTGCTAAGAAAGTAAATGCTACAGTTAAGGATACTGGAAAAGAAACTAATATAGACGATATTAAACCAGGATCAAAAGTACACCATCCTAAATTTGGGGTAGGAACAGTAGTTATGATGAAAGGTACTGATGTTACAATAGCATTTGATAATCAAGGTTTAAAAACAATAAATAAAGAATATACAACATTAGATTTATTATAAATTTAGGAGGGGTATTGTGAATACTAAAGAATTTGCTAAAGATTTAATAGATTATATATATAAAAGCCCAAACTCTTTTTATGCAGTAGATACATCTAAAAAACTTTTAGATGAAAATGGATTTAATGAGATTAAATTAAATGAAAAGTGGGATTTAGAAGTTGGTGGAAAGTACTATATAACAAAAAATTCTTCTGCACTAATAGCTTTTAAAATTAATACTAAAGACATAGAAAAAGAAGGATTTAAAATTATAGGTTCTCATTCTGATTCACCTTCATTTAGAATAAAGCCTAATTTTGAAATGAAAGCAGAAAATACTTACTTAAAACTAAATACAGAATGCTATGGAGGTCCCATTTTAAGTACATGGCTAGATAGGCCTTTATCAATAGCTGGTAGAGTTGTAATAAAGGGTGAAAATATATTAAAACCAATAGAAAGACTTATAAATATAAATAAACCAATTTGTATAATTCCTAATGTAGCAATACACTTAAATAGAAGTGTGAATGAGGGATACAAATATAATAAGCAAAAAGATATGTTACCTTTAATTGGATTGATAAATAACACATTAGAAAATAATAACTTATTAATTAAAGAAATAGCTAATGCGTTAAATATAGAAAAGAGTGAAATATTAGATTTCGATTTATTTTTATATGAATATGAAAAAGGATGCTTAATGGGTATAAATGAAGAATTTATATCGACAGGAAGATTGGACAACTTATCAATGGCTCATGCAAGTTTACATGCTCTTATAAATGCAAATGGAAAGAAAGGTATAAACTTAATTTCTATATTTGATAATGAAGAGATTGGTAGTTCAACTAAACAAGGTGCAGACTCTAATATGTTATTAAATACATTAGAAAGAATTTGTATATCATTAGGAAAAGATAGAGAAGAATTTTTTACATCAATGTACTCATCATTTATGATATCTGCAGATTTGGCTCATGGAGCCCATCCTAATATGGCTGAAAAGCATGATCCAACTAATAGACCAGTCCTTGGAAGAGGTCCTGTAATAAAAATAAATGCAAATCAGTCATATACAAGTGATGCTTATTCATCATCAATATATAAATGTATATGTAAAGAAGCAAATGTAGACTATCAAGAATTTGTAAATAGATCAGATGAAAGAGGAGGAAGTACAATAGGTCCTATATCATCTACTCATATAGATATACCATCTGTAGATATAGGAAGCCCAATACTTGCTATGCACTCAATAAGAGAATTAGGTAGTGTAAAAGACCATTATGATATATATAAAACATTTAATACATTTTTTGAAGTATAAAGAAAAGGAGTATTAACTATGAGAATAGGATTATGCCTTCCTGGAGGAGGAGCTAAGGGATCTTATCAAGCAGGAGTGATAAAAGCATTAAATGATAAAGGGATTAACAATTTTGCATCTATATCTGGAACATCCATAGGATCAATAAATGGATACTTTGTATTCACAGACAATGTTGAAAACTTAGAAGATATGTGGATAAATATTGAGGAAAATTCAGAAAATAAAGTTAAAATTATAAATAATACTGTGGATAATTCTGAAATTATAAATGCTTTAGAAAAGCTTGATAATAAATATAATAAAGATACTAAGTTTTTTGTAAATTATGTACATATAAGCAATAAAAATATAGAAGAAATAGTAACAGATGTATCTAATTTAGATAAGAAGGAATGTTTGAATGCTATAAAGTATAGCTCACTTTTACCATTTAACCCAAAAGGTATGTTACCATTAAAAGAACAATTTATTAAAGATTTAAATGAAGGTTTATATGAAAATGAAAAGCTAGATGGAGGATTAGTTAGAAATACTCTTGTAGAGCCTTTGATAGATGAAGATATGGACAAAATAATAATTATATCAACTAGACATGATTATAAGCTGCCAGAAAATATAAAATCTAAAATAGATGAAGATAAAATAATAATAGTTAGACCAAATAGTGTACTTACAAGCAAAGATACACTTAGATTTAATAAAGAATTCTGTGAAAGTATGTACAAAGAGGGATATGAAATAGGTAAGTTACTAAATTTAGAAAAGTAATCAAATAATATGAACAATTATATGTTAATTAATAGAATTGTATCAAATGTATTGAATAAAATTTGAAAAATTAGTATAATATAAAAGTTCTTCAAAAATGACAAAAACAGACATGGAGTTGATATAAATTATGGCAACTAAAAGAATCGCCGTTTTAGGTGGTCCAAGATGTGGGAAAACAACATTAATACAACATTTATATGTTGAAATGAAAATAGCTGGATTAAATGCAGGATATGCTTTAGAATACTCAACTGAATACTTAAAAGATAAGGGTATGATAGAGACTATATCTGAACAATATGGAATATATTTAGGGCAAAAAAAATTAGAAGATGAATTATCAAGCTTTGATTATGCTCTTACAGATTATGCAACTTTTGTACCTTACATATATGGAAGATTTATGTTAGGAAATAAAGAAAGAACTAAAAAAGAAATAGAAATATTAAAAGATTTATATTCTCTTGCATTAGAAGATATTCAAAACTATGATATGATAGTTTATGTACCAAGAGAATTTGGATATGTTCAAGACGGTGTTAGATGGCAAGCAGAGGATATAGCTTTACAGATAGATGATGCTATATTACAATTCTTAAAATCTGAAAATATAAACTTCATAGAAGTTAAAGGGTCTACAAAAGATAGAGCTAAGCAAATATTAGAATTATTAAAAATAGACTACAAAGAAACACCACAATTAAACAAAGAAGATAAGAATACTAAAACAAAATAAGTTTTGTTTTTATTATATAAAATAGTGTTAAGTTTATTCTTAACACTATTTTTAGTTTTAAGAATTAATTAGATTTAGAATTTTATTTTTATATGGCGAATATTGGCTTTATTTTTTATTATGTTAGTATATAATATATATGATATACATAATTCAATTTGGAAGGAGAATAACAAAATGGAAAATAAAAACCCAATAGTAACTATAGAAATGGAAAATGGAAAGAAGATAGTAGCAGAGTTATACCCAAATATAGCTCCAAATACTGTTAAAAACTTCGTAAGTTTAATAGAAAAAGGATATTACAACGGAGTTGGATTCCACAGAGTAATACCAGGATTTATGATACAAGGTGGATGCCCAAATGGAAATGGAATGGGTGGACCAGGATACTCTATAAAAGGAGAATTCACAAACAATGGATTCACTAATAACTTAAAGCATGAAAGAGGAGTATTATCAATGGCTAGAACAATGAATCCTAACTCAGCAGGTTCTCAGTTCTTTATAATGCATCAAACATCTCCACATTTAGATAGAGAATATGCATCTTTTGGTAGAGTTATAGAAGGATTAGATGTAGTAGATGAAATAGCTAATACAAGAACAGATAGAATGGACAAGCCAAAAGAAGCTCAAACAATGAAGAATGTTACAGTAGAAACATTTGGAGTGGATTATTCAGACGTAGAAAAAATGTAGTTTAAAAAAGTTTTAAATATAGTGATTTTTATCTTTACAATATGTCGAATTTTGTATAGAATAGTAAAGTGATAAATCCAAAAACGCATTTAAACAAAAAGAAATATTAATGTTAAACCAGTTAATTGATTACACCATCATAGTGAATCAAGCAAATAAAACGTATTTTATAAAAAAAGATGAACTCTTAGAGTTCATCTTTTTTATTTTATATTACATATTTCTAACTGCAGTAGTTAAGTTTGGTACTAATTGTTTCTTTCTTGAAACTACACCTGGTGCAAATACACCTTGAGCACCAGTAACATTAAACGCTTCAGAAATTAACTTATCTTCAGCTTTGTATATAAGATAAGAACCTTCTTGTATTATATCAGTTATAGCAAGAATTAGCATATCATATTCAGTAGAGTTTATATAAGATAAGAATTGATCTTGCTTAGCGAATATAGAGTCCATATCTAAAGTAAATACTTGACCTATACCAACTCTCTTACCACTCATATTAAATTCTTTAAAGTCCATATTTACGATTTCTTCTATGCTGAATTCGTCTAAAGAAGTTCCGAATTTGAACATTTCCATTCCATAGCTTTCCATATCAACACCAGCTATTTTACTTAATTCATTAGCAGCTTCTTTGTCTAATTCAGTAGTTGTAGGAGATTTAAATATTAAAGTATCTGATAATATAGCAGATAATAATAATCCAGCAATATGTTTAGGTACTTCAACATTGTGTTCTTTAAACATCTTGTAGATTATAGTACAAGTACATCCAACAGGCATAACTCTTATTGATAAAGGTACATCAGTAGATATTCCACCTATCTTATGATGATCAACTATTTCAACTAGGTTAGCTTGTTCTATACCATCAGCACTTTGAGCAACCTCATTGTGGTCAACTAATACTACATTTTTCTTAGTTGGATTTAAAAGGTGCTCTCTAGAAACTAATCCTAAGAAGTTATTATTATCATCAACTACAGGGTAAGATCTAAAGTCTGTGTTTAGCATAGTTTCTTTAACATCATCCGCATAATCACTTTCATTGAAAACAACTAAATTTTCTTTAGTTATTATATCTGCTAAGTAATTACATTGATTTATAATGTTTGATGTTTTATATGTATCAGCTTCAACTGATATTATAGAAACACCATTTTGTTTAGCAAGAGCTAATAATTCTTCGCTTATAGTAGTGCCGCCAGTAACAACTAAAAGTTTAACTTTAGTATCTATCGCATACTCTATCATATCGTATCTATTTCCAACTATACCGATATCACCTTCACATAATAAGTCCATCACTGTATCCATGTTGAATGATAAAGTAACAACTCTTCCTGTTACTTCTTCGTTACAATTTATAAGGACTGAACCATTAAGGTTCTTGCATATATTTGATATAGAAGTGTGTATAGTATTGAAATGTTGATGAAGAAGGCTTTCAGCTATTTCTTTCATAGTTATTATTCCTTCAAACTTACCACATTCAGATACTACAGGTAAAGTCTTAACACCTTTATCACTCATAAGAGAATATGCTTCTAAAACTGAAGCTGATGGAGTTAAAGCTTCAACTTTATCATAGCTTAAGTCCTTAACTTGTATTTTTACGTTATCTAATATTTTAGGAGCATCTACTTTAAAATAATTTAAAGCAAATTGAGCTTCTTTTCTTGGCTCTCCTAAAGCGCATGCTACTGCGTTTTCACCTAATTGATTTTTTAGGTATGTTAATGAAATTGATGAGCATATTGAATCTGTATCTGGATTCTTGTGCCCGAAAACTAATAATGTCATTTTAAAACTCCTTTCATAAAAAAGTGAATATAATTAACTAAAATCATTTTGATAATAGGTTAAGACTAAGTTTAATTCCTAAATATTATACCAAAAGGAGGCAGATATTTGTTGATAAAAAGGAAAAAAATTAATAAAGTACTTGTATTATTACCCATTTTAATACTCATAATAACGTTAGGTTTTACTATTAAAACATTTATAAATGAAAATAATGAATATGAAGATAATACAAAAGTATTATCTACGATAAGTCAAGTTTTAGATTTAAATACTGTAAAGTATACTTATAGTAATATTGTAGCAGTAAAAAAGGATAAAAGTATAAATGATATAAAAATACCTTTTACTGAGCAATCTTTTATTATTAAGTATGAAGGAATAATAAATGGAGGAATCAAACCAGAAGATATACATATAGTAGAGAATACAGGTAAAAAAATAAAAATAGAAGTAGAACAGTGTAGAATACTAGATCATTACATTGATGATGAAAAGTTATATGTTTATGATGTAAAGAATTCTATATTTAATAAATTAGATACTAATGAAATTTTATCAGATATTAGTAAGTATAAGGACGAATATGAAGAAAAAATAATTGAAGAAGGTTTTATAAATGAAATAAAAGTAAGTACAAAGACCAGCTTATCAAATTTATTAAAAAATATAGGATACGAAGAAATTATAATTACATTTAAATAGATTCTATATGAAAAAGTTTATTAAGATATAAGTATTTATAATTATCTTAATAAACTTTTTGCTTTATAAAAACAAAGAATGTATAAAATTTAACAAATGAAAAAAATAGTAAAATTGTATACAATATGCTGAATATATTAAAAAAGTATGAAAAAAATTATAGTTAAAGTATTGAAAAATAGACATTTTTTAATAGGATAAAAATAAAAACGTTTTCTTAGAAACTTATTGAAAAAAATTTAACAAAATCTATTGACACTTAAATTAAGATAAAGTATCATAAATTACATAATAAGTTTGTTAAATAACTAACGGAATTTAAATAAATTTTATGGGGGTATAAATATGAGCAAAGAGTCAAGAAAGCTAAAAGTAGTGGATAATGAATGTAGTGTTGAAAATATGATAAATGAATTAGTTGAAAAAGCAGAAAAAGCAAAACAAGCAATGCTAAGCTTAGATCAAGAAGCAATAGATAATATAGTTAGAGAAATGTCTATGGCAGGTCTTGATAAGCATATAGAGCTTGCTCAAATGGCAGTGGAAGAAACTAAAAGGGGTATCTTCGAAGATAAAGTAACTAAGAACATGTTTGCTACAGAATATATATATAATAGTATAAAATACAACAAAACTGTTGGTGTTATAGAAAAGAACGAAGAAGAAGGGTATATGTTAATAGCTGAACCTATAGGTGTTGTTGCAGGGGTAACACCAGTTACTAACCCAACTTCTACAACAATGTTTAAATCAATAATATCAATGAAAGGTAGAAATCCAATAATATTCAGTTTCCATCCATCAGCTCAAAAATGTTCTTCAGAAGCTGCAAGAATATTAAGAGATGCAGCTATAAAAGCAGGTGCTCCTAAAGACTGTATACAATGGATAGAAAAACCATCAATAGAAGCTACTAATTTACTAATGAAGCACGATGGAGTATCAATGATACTTGCAACTGGTGGACCAGGAATGGTTAAATCAGCTTACTCTTCAGGAAAGCCAGCTCTAGGGGTTGGAGCCGGTAATGTTCCTTGCTACATAAATAAAACTGCAGATATAAAACAAGCAGTAAATGATTTAATATTATCAAAAACTTTCGATAATGGAATGATATGTGCTTCTGAGCAAGCAGTTATAATAGATGAAGAAATATACAATGAAGTAACTGATTTAATGAAATATTATGGATGTTACTTTGTAAATAAAGAAGAAAAAGAAAAATTACAAAATTTAGTAATAGACAATAATACTTGTTCATTAAATCCAAATATAGTTGGACAAAGTCCATATACTATAGGACAAATGGCTGGAATAAATGTTCCAAAAGATGCAAAAATGATAGTTGCAGAACTTGAAAAAGTAGGAATGGAAGATCCTTTATCAAAAGAAAAATTAAGTCCAGTACTTGCTTGCTTCAAGGTTAAAAATGCACAAGAAGGTATACAAAAATGTGTAGAGATGACTGAGTTTGGGGGATTAGGACATTCAGCTGTAATACACTGTAATGACGACGATGTGATTTTAGAATTTGGTCAAAAAGTAAGAACAGGTAGATTACTTGTAAATGCACCATCAACTCATGGAGCAATAGGTGATATATACAACGTTAATACACCATCATTAACATTAGGATGTGGATCAATGGGGAATAATTCAACAACAGAAAACGTATCAGCAACTAACTTAATAAATGTTAAAAAAGTTGCAATGAGAAAAGTAAATATGCAATGGTTCAAGGTACCAGAAAGAATATACCATGAATTTGGTTCTATAAGCTACTTAGAAAAATTACCAAATGCTAACAGAGTAATGATAGTAACTGATAGAGTCATGGTTCAATTAGGAAATGTAGATAAGATAACTAATCAATTAAGAAAAAGAAGAAATCCTGTTATGATAGATGTATTCTGTGACGTAGAGCCAGATCCATCTGTAGAAACAGTATTAAATGGTGCAGAAGCTATGAGAAAATTCAAGCCTGACACTATAATAGCTCTTGGTGGAGGTTCAGCAATGGATGCTGCTAAAGCTATGTGGTTATTCTATGAAAATCCAGAAGCTAACTTTGATGATTTAAGATTAAAGTTTGCTGATATAAGAAAGAGAGTATTTAAGTTCCCTAAATTAGGAAGACAGGCTCAATTAGTAGCTATACCAACTACTTCAGGAACTGGTTCAGAAGTTACTTCTTTTGCAGTTGTTACAGATAAAGTAAATAATATGAAATATCCTTTAGCTGACTATGAGTTAACTCCAGATGTGGCTATAATAGACCCAACTTTAGTTATGACAGTACCAGCAGGTGTTACAGCAGATACAGGAGTTGATGTTTTAACTCATGCTATAGAAGCGTATGTTTCAATAATGGCAACTGATTATACAGATGCATTAGCATTAAAAGCAATACAGTTAGTATTCGATTACTTACCAAAAGCTTATAAAAATGGAAACGATAAAGAAGCAAGAGAGAAAATGCATAATGCATCTTGTATGGCAGGTATGGCATTTACAAATGCTTTCTTAGGAATAAATCATTCATTAGCTCATAAGTTAGGTGGAGAATTCCATATACCACATGGGAGAGCAAATGCTATATTATTACCACATGTTATAAAGTACAACGCTACTAAACCTTCTAAATTCGTTGCGTTCCCTAAATATAAGGAGTTCGTAGCTGATAAGAAATATGCTGAGATAGCTAGATTCTTAGGATTAAAAGCTAATACTGTAGAAGAAGGTGTTCAAAGCTTAATAGATGCAGTAAACAACTTATTAGTTGAATTAAATATACCAAAAACAATAAAAGAGTGTGGAGTATTAGAAGAACAATTCCTATCAAAAGTAGATAAATTATCTTTAGATGCTTTTGATGATCAGTGTACTCCTGCTAACCCAAGATTACCACTAGTTGAAGAGTTAAAGGGAATATACTTAACAGCTTTCGGACAATCAAAAGAAAATTAATCCTTACAAACTACAAATGTAATTTATAGAATATTCATAATAATTATTGGCTAGTTAGATTAAATGATTTATTATCTAATTAACAATAAAAATAAGGGGCCTTAAAGGCTCCTTATTTTTTTGTTCTTGTTATTAAAACTTTTTCTTTATTATTTTTTATATTAAAAATATAGTCTTTATAATCAAATTCAAAGTTTGCAAATGCAGAGAATAAATCTATATCTCTCATAAAATGTACAGTCATTAAATGGCTTTTTTTATTTATTCTTAATATTAATGATCTTACAAAGGGAAATTGAATTCTACCATTAAAAAAATCATTTTCACCACACTCTAAGTCTAAACTACGATAATTTACGTCTATAAATATATCTACATCATCGTTCTCTTCTCTTATTATTCTATATTCAAAATCTATATCTAGTTTTAATAATCCTATTTCTATCATATATGCCACCTCTTATTTTTAATATAATGTCTTAATCTAAATTATTAATAATTATAACTTATATGCTTATATTTAACTATATAAAATAAAAAAGAGCTTTCATTGGGGGAATGAAAGCTCAAAATTGGGGGAGATTGAGTTAAATATTTAATTTTCATTAATATTATGGACCCAATCAAAAATTAATATACATAAAAATAAAAAATTTATTTTTAATTTTTATCCCAATTTAAATAATGAAATGTATTTAAATAAACTTATCTTTTAGGGTTTATAAACTTAGCTCCTAAATATTTCTTTATATCTTCATCTGAAGAAAAATCATCTATAAGTATTTCTCTACCGCTATCTTCTAAAATAACTAAAACCTCACAGTCACCTTTTAAGAAGGCTTTTTGAACTGTTTCAGCTCTAACTTCTCTTTTTTTAGTTATGCCTTTTTTAGTTTTTTCATAATCTTTAACGAAATAGCTATCCATCATGTTTATTATTTTTGTATATCTAGTCATGAAATTACCTCCTACGATTAATCATATAAAATGTGTTATAATAATTGTTTGTATTAACCTAATAATTATAACAAGGAGTAATAACAATGACTAGTATAAAAAAAGTAGATATTTTTAAATGTATAGATTTTGCTAATGAAAATAAATTATTTGATAAATTAAATAATATTTATAGTAGCTTACCAAGTGGAGATTGTACTGGATGTGGTAAGTGTTGTATGGAATCAGTGGGAATTAACTTAACAGAGTTTTTAAATATATATAATTACTTAAAAGATAAAGAAATATTAAGAAAGAACTCATTAGATAGAATAATCGAGTATTATTTCTTAGAGTATTCAAATAAGAGATGTTGTCCTTTTAGGGACGAAAATAAGAGATGTTTAATTTATGAAGTTAGACCACTAAATTGTAGACTATTTGGACACTGGAAAAAGGATGATTATAACAAGAATTTAGATAACGTAACTAAAAGAAATCAAGAGTATAGAGATTTTATGAAATCAGAACATGGATTTGATATAAGTGATGAGGTAGTAAACTTTAAAATAAGATATTGCGAAGATTTTAAGCCTGATAAAGACTATTTAGATAAGTCTGATAGGCTAAGTTTTTCTGATGAAATAATGACTTTAGATTCTAGATTTTTTGCAAATGAGATTATAGATATAGAGTTTAGAGATAGAGGAATAGTAGAGTACTTTATAGAATCTCTATTAAGTCAAAATGTAGCTTATAATATAAAAGTGAAGATTTCTAAAGATGAAAGGATTAGGTGTAGAACAATAAAAAGACTTAAGAAAATTTTAATAAGATAAGTGGTGAATATATGAGTTTAATAAATATAAGGGGCAATACTTATTATATTAAAGGTGGAACTAATAGTGGATTGTATTTATTTACAGATAACATAGCTATTATTATAGACCCAGGCTTACCAGGATTAAGACCAAGAAAAATTATTAAAGAGTTAAAAGAAAATAACATAGAAATAAGTTATATAATAAATACTCATGAGCATGATGACCACTATGGAGCATGTAAAGAATATAAACTAGAAAACAAAAATATAAAGATACTATCATCTAAGCATGCGAAACTATATATAGAGAATCCAGAGCTATTTTCAAAGTATATAATCGGAGGGAAATCTAATAAGTTTCTTGATGAATTTTTTAAAAGAAGTAATCAAAGTAGCTTATATATAGATGAAGAGTTAACTTTGGGCAATGTTATTATAAATAAAGAAGTTTTTAAAATTATAGAATTTAAAGGTCATACACCTGGAAGTATAGGTGTTATGACTAAGGATAAGGTATTGTTTGTAGGTGATTTATTAGTAAGTGAAGATATGCTTAATAAATATGATTTTTTATTTGTTTTTGATATTAAAGATTATATAGAAAGTTTAAATAAATTAAAAACTATAAACTTTGAATATATGGTGCTAGGACATGGAAAAAATATAATAAACAAAGATGATAGTTATAAGTTAATAGAAAAACATGAGAATGCTATAAATAATTACATTAACCAAATTAAAGAGGATTTAAAAGAGCCTATGGGAATAGAAGCCCTATTAAAAAATATAATTGTAAGAAACGATTTACATTGCAACTATAAGGAGTTTTATTTTTATAAAAGCTCACTAGTATCAATAATAAGCTATTTATGTGATTTAGATGAAGTAAGTTATACAATACAGGGTGGGGAACTGCTTTATTATATCCAAAAAAATCAAATTATGATAAAATAAGTATGACTGTAAAAATAGAAATAAAGGGTGAGCAAGATGGAATATGAAAGATGGGATGAAGTATTGGCTCCTTATGAACATGCGGTAGAAGAACTAAAAGTTAAATTTAAAAATATAAGAAAAGAATTTTTAACTAAGGGAGAATATTCCCCAATTGAATTTGTTACAGGAAGAACTAAGAAAATAGCCTCAATTATATCGAAGGCTAAAAGACTTGATATAGATGATATAGAAGGTACTATGGAAGATATAGCTGGTATAAGAATAATGTGCCAGTTTGTTGAAGATATATATACTATAGTAAACTTAATTAAAAATAGAAGTGATATGAGCATTGTGTATGAAAAAGATTATATAAAGAATTTTAAAGATAGCGGGTATAGAAGTTATCACGTTATAATAAAGTACCCAATAAATTCAATAGCTGGTTCAAAAGAGATTTTATGTGAGATACAAATTAGGACTTTAGCAATGAACTTTTGGGCTACTATAGAGCATTCTTTAAAGTATAAATATGAGCATTATATACCAGAAGATCTAGCAGTAAGATTGAGAAGAGCAGCAGATGCTGCGTTCTTATTAGATCAAGAAATGAGTGAAATAAGAGAAGATATAATGAAGGCTCAAGTAATGTATCAAGTGAAAACTGTAACAGTTAGGGATATACTCAATAAAATTCAAGAGTTATACAACCTAGGAGATACTCATAAGGCAATAATTTATCAAAGAAGATTAGACAAAATTGATAACGAAGAAGATATAACAGAGATAATTAGATTAAAAAGAGAAATAGATGATTTATTAGAAGTGTATAAAGACACTAGAAAGAAATAAAGGGGGAGCCGTCTCAAATAATTTTGGGGTGGCTCTTTTGATTAAATTTAGGACACAAAAGAGAGGAATTAAGTATGAGTTTATATGCAATAGGAGACTTACATTTTTCAACATCTGTAAATAAGCCGATGAATATATTTGGAGGTAACTGGAATAATCATGAAGAGAAAATAATAGAAAGCTGGAAAAGTAAAGTAAAGAAAGAAGATACAGTTCTTGTATTAGGAGATACCTCTTGGGGGATAAATTTATCAGAGGCTAAATCTGATTTAGATATAATAAGTGAACTTGAAGGTAATAAGATTTTTATAAAGGGAAATCATGATTATTGGTGGACTACAGTTACAAATCTAAATAAGTTATATGATAATTGCAAATTCTTACAAACTAACTTTTACGAGTATGAAGACTATGCTATATGTGGTGGTAGAGGGTGGATTTGCCCAAATGATGTAAAATTTGATAGTAAGGATGAACAGATATATAAAAGAGAAGAAAATCGTATAAGAATATCTTTAGAATCAGCTAGAAAAAAAGGATATGAAAAGATAATAGTCATAACTCATTATCCACCTACTAATGATAAATTAGAAGAGTCAATATTTACAAAGCTGTATGAAGAATATAATGTAGAAAAAGTTATATATGGTCATCTACATGGAAGAGAATCTTTTAAGATGGGACTTAAAGGAATTCGAAATGGAGTAGAGTATATATTAGCTTCTTGTGACTATTTAAATTTTAATTTAGTTAAAATATTAGATTAATAAGTAAATTAAATGTAAATAATATAAAAATGGGGGGAAATATTAATTTTATTTATAAAGGAGAATTTAGTAAATGAGATGGATATTAGTATTCATATTTTTATATGTTATACCCCTAATAATATTATTTAGAAATTATAAAAACTTAAAACGCTCATGTATATATGGAAGTATATATGTTGTACTGGTTACAACTATAGCAATTAGTAATGTATATATGAGTGGACTTAGTAAAATAGAGGAATCTTTGTATTATAAAAATTCTGATATTGATCAAAGATATAAAGAAAAATATGAATCAAACTTTGATAATAGCATGAAAAATAATATTGCAAGGGAAGAAAATAAAGAAAAAGAAAATAAAGATAAATCAGTATCTAAAATTGAAGATGAGAAAATCAATATGGAGACTGAAAAGGATGAATCTGTTATAAAAAATAATAAAGTAACTGATTTAGAAAAGTTAGATGAATTTAAAAAAGATATTTATGATATAGAAAGGGTAGCATTAATTCCTATGAGGGAATGTATTCCATATACTAAAGACATAGCTAAAAGTCTTAGTAAAATATCACAAATTAAAGATGATATTTTATATGCACAGGAAATGTGTAGAGATGTAATCGATATATATGAAAGTATGGATATACCAAGTTTATCTAAGGGTGAATATGAATTAGTTCTTAGTAATGCAAGGGATGATGTAAAAAAAGCATATGAGCTAAGAGAAAAAGCTATGGAAAATGCAGTTAAACTTTTAGAAACAAAAAATCCTAAATATATAGGTAAAATAACGGAGTATTTAAAACTATCAGATAATCATATATCTAGCTTTAAAGAAAAAGTAACAGACTTAAAAGAAGAAATAAATGAAGAATAAGTATAAAATATTAAAAAGCTTGCCTTATTAGGCAAGCTTTTTGGTATTATATACATATACTTAGATTATAGATTTTAATTTATAATTGAAGTTGTACTATAATTTAAAACTATTAATTTAGAAGATATTAGTGGAGGGGTTTATGAAAAAATTAAACATATGTGTTGATATAGATGGGACAATAACTAGTCCTTACCATTTCCTACCGTATTTAAATGATATGTATAATAAGAACTTAACTGAAAAAGAATGTACAACTCTTGACTGGAAAGAGTTATACGGAGATGACATGGAAGACTTATTAGGTAAATTTCATAATGAATATATGCATGCTTATGAAGAAGCAGAAGTTATTGAAGGTGCAAATGAGGTTATAGCTGAATTATGTGCAACAAATAACCTATATTTCGTTACAGCAAGGAGCTCAGATTTGACTGATATTACAACTAACTGGCTAAAACAAAAAGGTTTTTCAGACATAGAGGTATATTTACTAGGTAGCGATTATAAAATAGAAAAAGCAAGAGAATTAGGTTGTCATATATTTATAGAAGATAACCCTTGGAATGCTATTCAAATAGCTAATGCAGGAATAGACGTTATCTTAATAGATACAAACTACAATAAAGACATTGATCACAATAGAATAACTAGAGTAAGTAATTGGAGTCAGATAAAAGATTTAATACAAAGTAACTACTAACACTTATTATGGGGGAGGCGATTTAATGATAGAGTTAAAATTAAAAAACAGAAAAGGAAATTTTCGAGCGAATAGCAATGAAGTAAAGGATATTTTAAATTTGCGCCCAGATTTTGAATATGTACAAGATATATCAAATAGTATAAAACAAAATAATATGATGGCATTTGATTGTAAATTATCAGAAGATATATTTTCTATGGAAGAGATAGAAGAGTTGTTAGATGAAATGGGAGAAAATATAGATGAATCTTACTTCGATGTTATTTTTGATGATATAAGAGTTTATTTAAAGGATGCAACAGATGAAATTGAAGCTGAGTTACAAGATAAATATTTAGTGGATAATATAAGATGTTTCTTTGATGTTTATAATATTGATCAAGAATTTACAGACTTTAAGTTTGTATTTTTAGTAAGCTTTGAAGATATAAAGATATCATCACTTACGAACTTAGCAAAAATAGTATCTAAAAGACAGTTAGTAGGAGCATCTAAATTTTATAGCTAGTAAATGTAAAAGGGAATGTTTAAAACATTCCCTTTTACATTTATAATATATAGTTTAAGAATTATGCTTTATTTATTGAACCGAATAATTCCATTTTTTCTTTAACACATGCTTTTATAGCTTCAAATCCTGGAGCTAATAATTTACGAGGGTCAAATCCCTTACCTTCTAAATCTTTTCCAGATTCTATGTATTTACGAGTAGCATCAGCAAATACTAATTGACACTCTGTATTAACATTTATTTTAGAAACCCCTAATGATATAGCTTTTTTTATCATATCTTCAGGTATACCAGTACCACCATGTAATACTAATGGCATTTCACCTGTAGCTTCGTTTATAGCAGCAAGAGCATCGAAGTTTAACCCTGCCCAGTTTTCTGGATATTTACCATGTATATTACCTATACCAGCAGCTAACATATCAACACCTAATTCAGCTATTTGCTTACATTCAGCAGGATCTGCTATTTCACCAGCACCAACAACACCATCTTCTTCTCCACCTATAGAACCAACTTCTGCTTCTACAGATATACCTTTAGAATTTGCTATTGATATTATTTCTTTTGTTTTAGATATATTTTCTTCTATAGAGTAGTGAGAACCATCAAACATAACAGAAGAGAATCCTGCTTCTATTGTTTTTAATGCTCCTTCATAGCTACCATGGTCTAAGTGAAGAGCAACTGGAACTGTTATGTTTAATTCTTCTAACATTCCATTTACCATTCCAACTATAGTTTTATAACCACCCATGTATTTTCCAGCACCTTCAGATACACCTAATATAACTGGTGAATTGTTTTCTTGAGCTGTTAATAATATTGCCTTAGTCCATTCTAAGTTGTTTATGTTGAATTGACCTACAGCATATTTCCCTTCTCTTGCTTTATTTAACATTTCTTTAGCAGAAACTAACATAGTTAAACCTCCATAAAACGATATTTATAAAATTTACCCATCTTCTATATTATAACTTTAAAATAAAAAAAGGTATATAGTAAATTGTAATAACTTTAAAATAAAAGTATAATAATATCTATAAATTAGTATGAGAAGAAATTTTTATTATAACTACCGTAAATGATGGTTATATTGTTAAATGAGGTCAAAATTTTTACTTAAGGAAAGGTAATATAAATGGCAAAAAAATTACGTATTGATAAAGTACTTTCAAATATAGGTTGTGGAAGTAGAGCGGAGATAAAAAAGTATTGCAAGCAAGGTATCATAGTAGTTAATGGAAAAACTGTATCTAATCCAGGATTACAAGTAGATACAGAAAAAGATGAAATATTATTTAATGGAGAAAAAGTTACATATAGAGAATTCATATATCTAATGATGAATAAGCCAGATGGATATATAAGTGCAACTTTTGATAAAAGAGATCCTATAGTACTAGATTTAATAGATTCTTCATACTTGGTATTTGAACCATTTCCAGTTGGTAGATTAGATAAAGATACTGAAGGATTATTAGTACTTACTAATGACGGTCAATTATCTCATAGAGTTTTATCTCCTAAAAAGCATGTACCAAAAACTTATTATGCTAAAATAGATGGAGTAGTTACTGATGAAGATATAAGGGCATTTGAAAAAGGTGTTATTTTAGATGATGGGTATGAGACTATGCCTTCACAATTAAAAATATTGAAAAGTGATGAAGAGTCAGAAATAGAATTAACTATACATGAAGGAAAATTCCACCAGGTAAAAAGAATGTTTGAGAGTGTAGGTAAAAAAGTAGTATACTTAAAAAGACTTTCTATGGGAAAATTAAAATTAGATGAAAGTTTAGCTTTAGGAGAGTATAGAGAGTTAACTGAGGAAGAAATAAAACTAATAGAAGAAAGATAGTTTTAAATATATAATTTAGCGGAGGAAATACAGTGAAAAGAAGAGACATAATTGAATTTGAAGTAGATAAAATGGAGTTTGGCGGAACTACTGTTAGTATGCTAGATAAGAGAGAAATCCACATGAAGGGCGGAATAAGTGGACAAAAAGTTAAAGCGGTAGTAAAAAAGGCTAGAAGTAAAAAAGCAGAAGTTAAGATGATAGAAGTATTAGAAAAATCACCAATAGAAACAGCAACTACTTGTAAACATTTTGGAGAATGTGGAGGGTGCTCTATATTATCTGTTCCATATGAAAAGCAACTTGAAATAAAAGAAAGACAAGTTATGGACTTATTTTTAAGTCAAGATATATTTGGATTCCAATTTTTAGGGATAGAGGGTAGCCCTCAAAATAGGCTTTATAGAAATAAAATGGAGTACACTTTTGGAGATGAAATGAAAGATGGACCACTTACATTAGGTCTTCATAAAAAAGGTAGACACATAGATATATTAACTGTTGATGGATGTTTACTAGTAGATAAGGATTTTATAAAAGTATTAACTTCAACTGTTAAATATTTTGATGAAAAAAAATTGCCATATTACAGATGTATGAGCCATAAAGGATACCTTAGAAATCTTGTTGTGAGAAAAGGTATAAACACTAATGAATTAATGGTTAATATAGTTACTTCATCTCAAGAAGATTTTGATATGACTGAATATAAAGAAATGTTATTAAATCTTGATACAGATGCAGAAATAGTAAGTATATTGCATACTATAAATGATGGGCTTGCTGATGCAGTTCAATGTGATGAATTACGAGTATTACATGGTAGAGATTATATCAATGAAGAACTATTAGGACTTAAATTTACAATATCTCCATTCTCATTCTTCCAGACAAATACTAAAGGAGCTGAAAAACTTTATACAATAGCTAGAGAGTTTGTAGGTGATCATGAAAATAAAGTAGTATTTGACTTATATAGTGGTACAGGAACAATAGGACAAGTTATGGCTGGTGCAGCTAAAAAAGTTTACGGAATCGAATTAATAGAGGAAGCAGTTGTTGCAGCTAATAATAATGCTAAATTAAATGGATTAGATAATTGTGAATTTGTAGCAGGTGATGTTGCTAAGACTGTTAAAAACTTTAAAGTTAAGCCTGATTTAATAATAGTTGATCCACCAAGACCAGGTGTTCATAAAGATGCTATAAGGGATATATCAGGATTTGGTGCGAAAGAAATAGTTTATATTTCATGTAATCCAAAGACTTTAGTTTTAGACTTAGTTGAATTTAAAAAGTTTGGATATGATGTAGAAAAAGTTAAGTGTATGGATATGTTCCCAAATACTCCTCATGTTGAAACTATAGTTAAGTTAAAAAAAGTACAATAAAAATACACTAATATGATCAAAAATGGCTAAACAGATTCTGTTTAGCCATTTTTATTTTTAAGAAATAAGAGTATAATATTAAGCTAGATTATAAAAAATGTTAATTTTGGGAGGATAATATATATTTATGGATTTTAGTGGATTGATTAATTTGCAAATTATGATGTTTTTACTAGTTGTAATTGGTATAGTATTAAAAAAGAAAGATGTTATTACGGAATAAGGAAAAAATGTTATTACTGATATTGTTATAAATGTTATCTTACCATGTAATGTTATAAATTCTTTTTATGTTGAATTTTCAAAAGATATATTGATAAATGGAATAACTATTCTATTAGTATCTTGTTTACTTCAATTTGTATGCACATTTCTAAGCTCTACATTATTTCAAAAGGTTAATAAGGAAAGACGTACAGTACTTCAATATGCAACTGTTTGTTCTAACGCAGGATTCTTAGGTAATCCTGTAGCAGAAGGAATTTATGGATCGATGGGACTTTTATACGCATCTATTTACTTAATACCTCAAAGAATTGTAATGTGGTCTGCAGGACTTTCTTATTTTACTGAATCCTCTAGTAAAAAAGACTTAATAAAAAAAGTAGTAACTCATCCATGTATAGTAGCAGTTGGAATAGGGCTTATTATTATGATATTTCAAATTAAATTACCGATATTTTTAAGTGATACTATTAAAAGTATTAGCGGATGTACAACATCAATATCCATGATTTTAATAGGTTCAATACTTGCAGATGTTGATATAAAAGATATGTCATCAAAGCTTATGTGGGCATTTTCTTTATTAAGATTAATTATAATCCCCCTTATAGTTTTAGTTGGATGTAAAATAACTAATATACAATCTTTAATAACGGGAGTAGCAGTTGTTTTAGCTGGTATGCCTGCTGGAAGTACAACTGCAATTTTAGCATCTAAATATGGTGGAGATGCAGAGTTTGCAAGTAAATGTGTCGTTTTAACAACAATACTTTCAATGCTTGCAATACCTATGTGGTGTATAGTATTATCTTTTGTATAGATATTTAAAGCAAGTAATTTTTATGGTTATATTATAATATATAGGTAGAGTATTTTATGAATTAGACCACAAGGGGGAAATATATTTATGATAAAATTAGTAGCAGCAGATATGGATGGAACTTTGTTAAATAGTAAAAAAGAATTATCACCAAATTTATTTGAAACAATAAATAAATTAAAGGAAAAGAATGTTAAATTTGCAATAGCAAGTGGTAGACAATATTATAATTTATTAAAAATATTTGAAGAGATAAAAAATGATTTAATATTTATAAGTGATAATGGTTCGATAGTATTTGAAGGTGAAGAGAGTATATTTATTAGTGAGATATATGAAGAAAACTTAATTGAACCAATTCAATTAATAAGAAAAATGGATAATGTATATCCTATATTATGTGGGGAAAAATCAGCATATGTTGAAAATGATGATACAGAATTTTTATATAATGCAAAAATGTATTATGAACATTTGGAAATAGTAGAGAATATATTAGAAGTAATAAATAAAGATAGAATATGTAAAATAGCAGTTTATGATGGAAATGGAGCCGAAAAAAATAGCTATCCTAAATTACAAAAATTTAGTGATAAATTACTTGTTTGCTTATCAGGTGAGAATTGGGTAGATTTTATGAATCTTGATATAAACAAAGGCCAAGCAATAAAAAGACTTCAAGAGATTTATTCTATATCATATGATGAATGCATGGCATTTGGAGATTATTTAAATGATTATGAAATGATGCAAGAATGTAAACATAGTTATGCAATGGCAAATGCTCATCCAAAGTTAAAGGAAGTTTGTAGTTATGAGGCAAAGTCTAATGATGAAGATGGGGTAGTAGAAGCATTAAATAATTATCTAACAAACTATTAAGAATTAAATCTTTAGACAAATTAGTTGGCAATTAGAAACTCTGTCCTATATAGGATGGAGTTTTTTTATAAATTTATAAGGAGATGTAAATATGAATAAAGAGGTTATATTAACAGGGGATAGACCTACAGGAAAATTACATTTAGGACACTACACAGGTTCATTAAAAAATAGAGTTGAGCTTCAAAATACAGATAAATATGAAATGTTTATAATGATAGCAGACCAACAAGCGTTAACTGATAATGCAAGAAATCCAGAGAAAATAAGAAATAACTTATTAGAAGTTTTATTAGATTACTTATCAGTTGGTATAGATCCAAGTAAATCAAATATATTTATACAATCTCAAATACCTGAACTTAATGAGTTAACAATGCACTATTTAAATTTAGTTACAGTATCTAGACTTGAAAGAAACCCAACTATAAAATATGAAATTAAACAAAGAAATTTTCAAGCGAGTATACCAGCAGGATTTCTTATATATCCAGTAAGTCAAGCAGCAGATATAACTGCATTTAAAGCTAGTATAGTTCCAGTTGGAGAAGATCAAGAGCCTATGATAGAGCAAACAAGGGAATTAGTTAGAAGTTTTAACTCTATATATGGGGAGATTCTTATAGAACCAAAAGGTATATATCCTAAGGGAAATGCAGCTAGAATGCCAGGGATTGATGGAAAATCTAAAATGAGTAAATCATTAGGTAATGCTATATACTTAAGTGATGATCCAGATACTATAAATAGCAAGGTTATGAATATGTACACGGACCCAAATCATATAAGGATTGAAGATCCAGGAAACATTAAAAATAATACAGTATTCACATATTTAGACATATTCTGTAAAGATAGAATATATCTAGAAGAATTAAAAGAAAATTATACAAGGGGTGGATTAGGTGATATAAAGGTAAAAAAATATCTAAATGAAGTACTACAATCACAGTTAGAGCCAATTAGGAATAGAAGAAAAGAATATGAAAAGGATAGAGACTATTTATATGAAATTTTAAAAGAAGGAAGTAATGTTGCAAGGAATGTAGCAACATATACTTTAAAAGAAGTCAGAGATGCTATAGGAGTAAATTACTTTAATATGTAATATATTAAAATTTAACAGAATCTTTATCCTATATTAATTATCTTAATACCATATTTATATAAGATTTTATAAGATATTAAGTATAAAAGATGATTAAAAAAGGAGCAATAATATGTTATCGTTTGAATATAAAATAAGTTATTATGAAGAAATGGATAAAGCAATAAATTACTTAAAAAAATATGATTACAAATTAGCTAAAAATCATATATATAATCTTATACTAGAAAATGATTCTAATCCAGAGGCTCATAATTTACTAGGTATTATGTATGAGCTACAAGGGAACTTAGATTTAGCAAGAAAACACTATAGAGCATCATATGATCTTGATCCAACATTCAAATCAGCAGATAAAAACCTACAAAGAATAACAAACTTTCGCTATAGTTTAAATATAGAAGATATAGACTACGGAGATAAAATTTATAGCAATGAAAGTGAGTTTTATAAAATAGAATATGATGAGAAAAACATAGGTCACTTAGTAAGAATATAGTCAAGTGCATGCTTCAATTCATATAAGTTAATATATGATTGAAGCATGCATTTTTACTTATATTGTGTTTTTATTAAATTATACATATAATTTAATAAAGTGGTTATAAGGAGGTATCTATATATGGATTTAGATGATATATATGATAGTGTTACAGAGAATAGCTATGCTTATAAAAAAAATAAACCTAAAAAATATATATTAGTAATAAATTTATTAAAAATTATACTTATTATGTCAATATCAACGCTTATAGCGTTGTTTTTTAAGCAAATTCAACTAAATGAATCGAGCATAATATTAGTCATCATACTAGGGGTTTTATTTTCCTCAAGTATAACAAACGGGTATTTATTTGGAATTTTATCATCTATACTTGGTGTATTGATATTTAATTTCTTTTTTACAGAACCATACTATACTTTTTTAGCATATAGAGCTGATTATCCAATAACTTTTTTTATTATGTTAATATCAGCTATAATAACAAGTACATTAACATCTAAAATAAAAAGGGAAGTAGAAAAATCTAATTTAAGAGAATATAAAATTAGACTGCTATATAAAAATAGTAAAAAATTATTAAAAGCAAAAAATAAATGTGAAATCATAGAAGTATGTAATAAAAGCTTAGTAGATATATTAGGTAAATCAGTTGCCACTTCTATAATTGATTCAGATGGGAACCTAAAAAAACCGGTTATATATGAATTTAAAGAAGAAGATGGACATAGTCTATTTCAATCACCTTTAGAAAAATGTTCATTTAAGGAAAGTTTTATATTAGGTAAAGAGACAGGAATAGGAACTGATTTATATCAAGATGCTTTGATATTCAACTACCCAATAAAAAGTAATGACAATGTCTTAGGGGTTATAGGGGTTGCATGTTTTAACAAGAAATCATTAACAGAAAATGAAAAGTTACTATTAAAATCAATTTGTAATCAAGTTATTATAGCGATTGAAAGAGAAGATTTGTATGAAAGAACAAAACAAGCAAATTTAGCTGTTGAAACAGAGAGACTAAGAAGTAATTTATTAAGATCTATATCACATGATTTAAGAACACCATTAGCTGGAATAATGGGGTCATCATCTGCTATGATAGAAAATTATGAGTCTATAGATGAAGTTACTAAAAAAGATCTTTTAAAAAATATCTATGATGATGCAAGTTGGCTAACAAGATCTGTTGAAAATATAATTAGTATAACTAAAGTGGATGAAGGAAGATTAGAGATCAAAAAAAACTTAGAAGTTGTTGAGGAAATAGTAGCAGAAGCGATTTCTATAGTTGAAAAATACTCTAAAAATCATAAGATTAATGTAGATATACCTGATGAAGTAATTATTTTAAATGTAGATGGATTATTAATAGAACAGGTACTGATAAATATAATTGATAATGCAATTAGATATACTCCAGATTATTCTGAAATAATAGTAAAGGTTATGAAAATAAATGATTATGTATACTTTGAAGTTGAGGATAATGGATATGGATTAAAGGACGAGGATATAGAATATATATTTGATAGATTTTATAGCAAAAATAATGGTAGGTCTTTAGATAAAAGAGGTGTGGGGTTAGGTTTATCTATATGTAAGTCTATAATAGAAGCTCATAATGGTGATATAGAAGCTTTTAATAATAGCTTAGGTGGAGCAACCTTTAGATTTAAGTTGCCTTGTGGAGGAGGAGAAGAATAATGAGTTTAAAGCCACTAATATTAATCGTAGAAGATGAAAAACCAATAAGTAAATTTATAAAAGTATCACTTGAGACACAAGGATATGAATGTATAGAAACACAAAGTGGAACTAATGCAATAAGTTTAGTTTATTCTATAAATCCAGATATAATAATTTTAGACTTAGGTCTACCAGATATAGATGGAACCGAGGTTATAAAGAAAATAAGAGATGTAACGTTATCAAACATAATAGTTGTATCTGCAAGAGAGCAAGAAAGAGAAAAAGTAAATGCACTTGATTTAGGTGCTGATGATTACTTAACAAAGCCATTTAGTGTTCCAGAGCTTTTGGCACGAATTAGAGTAGCTCTTAGACATAGGAGTATTAATAATATGGATAAAAATAAAGCTATAACTAAATTTGAAGTTAAAAACTTAAAAATTGATTTTGAAAAACATGAAGTAATTATAGATGATAATGAGATTCACTTAACTCCAATAGAATATAAACTAATGGAATTATTATGCAAAAATGCAGGTAAAGTACTTACACATAAATTCATAATTGATAAAGTTTGGGGAGGATATCTAGATACAGACACACAATCACTGAGAGTATTTATGGCAAATATAAGAAGAAAAATAGAAAAAAATCCAGCTAAACCTGAATATATAAAAACAGAGGTAGGAGTTGGATATAAGTTAATTGATGAATAAATAATCTTAATAAAATCTTTACATCAATATATATATCTTCACACAATCTTTATATCAAATTAATTATACTGTGAATATAAGTAATAGATAAATGAAATTTGATTAGAAGGTGATGTAAGATGAAGGATAGTTATTTTGAATATATAATAGTAGTAGGATGTAGCAGATTTGGTACTAATATAGCTACAACTTTATCACTAAGTGGTAAGGATGTTGTAATTATAGATATAGAAAACAATTCATTTAGAAAGCTATCAAAAAGTTATAGTGGATTTGAAATTATAGGAGATGCTACAGATATTAATGTACTTATTAACGCAGGAATAAAAAAAGCAACAATGTTAGTAGCAGCTACAAATGATGATGATGTTAATATAGCAGTATCCTTAATTGCTAAAAAGGTATTTAATGTAAATAAAGTTATATCAAGACTATACGATTCTGAAAAAGAAGTTGCATATAAAGATACAAATATAAGTTTAATTGAACCTATTACTTTAACTATAAATGAGTTTGAAAAATTAATACAAATGGATGAAAGTGAAACTAATGTATTAACAAAAAGAGTAGGTGTTTGTTAAATGAAAATTGTAATTGTAGGTGGAAGAAAAAAAACTGAATTTTTATTAAAGTCGCTTTTAAATAAGAAGCATAAAGTTTCTGTTGTAAATAAAGATTATGAATATTGTAAGTTTCTTAGTGAGAATTATAATTGCGATGTTATTTGTGGAGATGGAAGTAAAAGTTATATTTTAGAGGAATCGGGGATTAAGAGTTGTGATGTACTAATAGCGATAACATCGAAGGATGCAAGTAATTTGACAATATGTAAATTAGCTAAGAATATATATAATGTCAAAAAAGTATTCTCAGTAGTTTCAAATCCACAAAATGTAGAGGTATTTAAATTATTAGGTGTTAACGATGTAATAAGTGCGACATATATAGTATCAGATATTATTGAACAAATGGCTATGGTAGATGATATATATAACTTTATTCCTATAAATAATAGTAAAATTAATATTTTAGAAATTGGGGTAAAAGATAGTTATAATATATGTAATAAATATATAAGTGAAATTAATTTACCACAAAAATCTATAATAGGGTGCATTATAAGAGGTTCAAATAGTATTATTCCAAATGGTAGTACGAAAATAATTCCATATGATAAGCTTATAATACTTTGTGATGAAAATATACAAGATGACGTTATAAAAAATGTGAGTGAAGGTAAGTAGCACTATGGTTTTAAAAAAAATAAATGATTTTAAAGGAGTACTTTATTGTATTGGTATTTTAAGCTTTATAGTAGGATTAATACTATTACTACCACTTTTGATATTACCTTTTTACCCTGATGAAGTAAAATATATATTTGATTTTATTATACCGTCATTAATATCTATTTTATTAGGATGCATACTTAATAAGATATCAAAACATAATAAAGAAACAACATTATCAGTAGGAGAAGATGCCTTAATAGTAGTACTAGGTTGGATATTAGCAACTGTATTATGTGCAATACCATTTATATTAGGTCAAAAATTAAATTTTACTCAAGCATTTTTTGAGTCTGTAAGTGGATGGACAACAACAGGATTATCTGTTATAAATGTAGAATCAACTCCTAAGATATTTCTTATTTTTAGAAGTATAATGCAGTTTTTTGGTGGAGTAGGAATCATACTAGTTATGCTTTCTGCCTTATCATCATTATTTGGAATGAGTCTTTATAATTCTGAAGGGCATACAGATAAGTTACTTCCTAACCTAGTAAAGTCATCAAGAATTATAATTTCAATGTATCTGGGATATATAATTTCAGGGACTATATTATATGTTTTGTTTGGTATGCCTTTATTTGATGCAATAAACCATGCTATAGGTTCTTTATCTACAGGTGGTTTTTCAGTTAAATCAGAAAGTATAGGATTTTATAATAATGTTCATATAGAATTAATAACTATTATTTTAATGATTCTTGGAACTACTAGTTTTGCAACTCATTTATTGATAATAAATGGAAAGTTTAAAAAAGTAATAAAGATTGGTGAAATTAGGTTTATGTTTTTAATTTTAGGTATAGCTATACCTTTAGTTGCATTTATATCACTAAGATATATATATTCTGATATAAATAAATTAATTAGAGTATCAGTATTTGAAACTGTATCAGCACTATCAACAACAGGATATTCTACAGTTAGTTATAATAGATGGCCATCATTTGCGATTTTTATTATGATTATATTGATGCTTATTGGTGGAGGTTCAGGATCAACCTCTGGTGGTATAAAGCTGTATAGAGTATATTTAATATTAAAACAAATTTTTTGGAATATAAAAAGACGATTATTGCCTGAACATATGGTTTATAGTAATTATGTATATAAACCAGAGGGCAAGCATTTTATAAATAAAGAAAATATGATGGAAGTTTATAATTATATCACTTTATATTTATTCATATTTATCTTTGGTGTAGGAGTTATGCTTGCATATAATTATCCTTTGGAAGATGCAATGTTTGAATTTTCATCTGCATTAGGTACAGTTGGGCTATCTATAGGGATAACTAGTGCATCAGCTCCACCTATTGTATTATGGACAGAAATTATAGGGATGCTATTTGGAAGATTAGAAATAGTAGTAATATTGATAGCTATAGTAAAGATAATTAAAGGATTTAAATAACTATAAATTTAGTTATTTAAATCCTTATTTTAATGGATAAAAACACTTAAAAAGTCTAAATATAATTAGAAGAGTTATATTTAGGAGGAAGTTTAATGAAAGTAGCTAAGAACTGGATTAAGCCAATTGTATTTTTGGCTATTGGAATTTTAATTATAATTACTGTTAAGTCAGGAGATATATTCATATTGAAAAAAGAAGTAAAAACTAGTATTGGAGAGTATCTAAAGGTTATAAAGGTAACTGAAGAGAAAATGACAATAAAAGATAAATACATATTTATAGATGCAAAAACACCAAAAATTCACTATGAAAATGATGAAGTAGAAAGATATATAAATTCATATATAAGAAAAGATATTAATGAGTATATTAATCATCAGAGACAGCTAAGTAATATCAATAAGAGTAAATCTAAAGTAAATATTGATATAAACTATCATGTAGTTTATGAAGATGAAAATTTAATAAATATAATAATTTATAAAAATATAAATTTTAATAAAAATGAATTTAAATTAGAAAAAGATAGTTATGTATTTGATTTAAAAACAGGTCAAAGAATATACTTGGATAACTTTTTGAAAGATAATGAAGATTATCAAGAAGTAATAGAAAGGTATATCGAAAAAAGCTTAAAAAGTGGAGATTTGAAAAAATATAAGAATAAAATTAAAATAGATAAAAATACAAATTTTTATATAGGAGATGATGGTATAAATATCTATTTTAATCCATATAAAGAAAGTAATACTAGAGGAGAATTTGAATTTAAGATACCTCTTGGTATTTTTAAATCTAAAATAAGAATGATAAAAACAGATGAAATAGTGGCTAATATAGAAACTCAAACTATAAATAAAAATGATAAATATATTAATAGTATAATAAATATTCCTATAGTTATGACTGAGAATAAGGCAGTAGAAAAAAAGATAAATGATATACTTAGAAATGAGATAATGAACTTTTATAATCAATCTATAGAAGAAGCTAAATCATATCTAAGTAATTATCCAGAAGCAGATAATAAATTTATAGCAAATACAAATTTTGAAGTAAAGAAAAATAGTAATAATATGCTTAGTATAGTGGTGACTTATTATAAGTATAGTGGAGGAGCTCATGGAGATTATAATAATATCGCATATAATGTATATATGAAAAATGGTCAACTTTTAAATTTAAATGATCTGTTTAAAAAAGATACAGATTATAAAGGTATAATAAATAATGAAATAAGAAATCAAATAGAAAATTTAGTAAAACAAGATAAAGATAATTTAGGTATATATCAGTTTACATCTATAAAAGATAATCAGAAATTTTATATACAGGATGATAATATAGTTGTATTTTTTGATCTATATGAAATAGCACCTTATGCAGCAGGTATACCAGAGTTTAGAATTAATAAAGACATATTCAATCATATACTAAAGGATGAGTATGTAGACATATTTAAATAATTAAGCTTAATAAATAAAATGACTATATATTACTTTATTAATATATAGTCATTTTATTTATTAAATAGTAGGATTCAGTGAAGCTATTTTTGTAACTGCAACATAAATTCTTGATAATTCGTACCATGTTTTAAAGTCTACAATTCCATTTTGAGGTAATCCGAATATACCTTGGAATGTTCTTACTGCCTCTGCAGTACTTTCTCCATAAATACCGTCTTCTTTAACTTTAGGTATAGCAGGATAAGACCTTGATATAGCATTAAGTTGATTTTGTATCGTTCTTACATACTTATTGTTAGATCCAATTTGCAAAGTTTCATTAGGGTAAGATACAGGAACACCACTTACAACAGGAGCTTGATCAAATACAATTTCATCTCCATAAAAATATCTTAGAATACCTTCATAGCTGTATCCTTGGTCTCCTAAGTCTTTACTACCCCATTGAGTCATCTGGTTTGGACATTGTGATTTTTGACCATCACAATATTGTGCTAAAAGTGGCTGTCTGGAAGTTGGAGGTCTTTTTATAAATGTATTAAAAATATCATCTACAACTACACTTATAGTGTCAAAAAAGTTTCTATTATAAATAAACTTATGATCATAAGCTGTGGAAGATGTTATCGTATATGAATAACCCTTACTTCTATACCATTCTGTATAAACCCTATTTAATGTAAATGAAATTATGGCAATTACATTGGCATAAATTGTTTGTTCTGGCCATGTTGAATAAATTTCTGATGAAGCAACATTTTTTATATACTCTTTAAAAGGTATCCAATAATTCGGAGCAGACGTATTTTCAGGAAGCCCATCATGAACAACTATAAATTCTGGAACTACAGGATTATCTAAAACAACAAATCCAGTAGGTGCAGGCAGAGGTTTTAAATCACTTTCTGGGATTTTAGGAGGAAAATCACCCCATAACGTATTAGGAGGTATATAAAATACTACCTCATTTTGTCTAGAATATGAACCACGAGATCTTTGTCTTGCACTAATTGGAACTCCTTGTCTAGACTCGATAGTAGGAAATAATTGAGTCCCATTTATAATTACAGTTTCATATCCATCCGCTATGACTTCTACAGTATAAGTACTGTAAGGTTTAACATCTGAAGGTTGTTGTGAGTAAGCAATATCTGGAGCAGGTAGTGATAAATTAGTTACTTGACCAGAAATATTACTTTTTAAATTACTATATATAATTGTTTGACTTTCTGAACTATTTTCAGGAATAGAGTATATATTTATAGTAGCACCTTCTATGGGACGATTTGTTGTGGAATCAGTAACACTAACAGTTAAAAAACCATCTTGCATATAATCACCCTTTCTTTAGAGAGATTTAATCCTTATTATATTTTATTCTATGAAGTAAATCTTATTTTGTTAAGGAAATGGAAATAATAATAAATAAAATAAATAGAAAGGGAAAATGTAATGAAGATAAGAGTTTTAATATTGGCGATATCACCTGTGTTAGCCTGTTTAATTTGGATTTATTTAAAAGATAGATATGATAAAGAGCCTATAATTATACTAATCAAATACTTTATATTAGGTATTGTCACAAGTATATTAGGAATAGGCATTGAACGATTATTAATAAATATTAATATATTAGATGGAATTGATTTTATATTTTACATATCATTTGTAGTAGCAGGGCTTACAGAAGAGTCTTTAAAAGCATTGATATTAATACCAAGTTTATTAAAAGAGAAGTATTTTAATGAAAAATTAGATGGAATAATATATTCTGTATTTTTATCTTTAGGATTTGCAACTATTGAAAATATAATATATATATTGTATGAAAATGAATCATTAATTTTACAAGTTAGTTTAAGTAGAGCTATTATTTCTATCCCAGCACACATAATGTTTGCTATTACAATGGGATATTATATAGGAAAATATAAATTTGAAGAAAATCAGATTAAAAAAAGACAGTATCTTATGATGTCGGTATTAGTACCTATATTTATTCATGGTGTTTTTGATTTTATATTAATGATAAGATATAAATGGTCAATATCAGTATTTGTAGCTTATTTAGTATTGCTTTGGAAAATAAATCTAGATAAGCTAGATAGATATATGGAGCTATCTAAAATTAGATTTTTAAAATATATAAAAATAAGACAAAAAAAAATTAGACAGAGAAGAAAATAGCAATTTATTAATAAAATATATAATCTCGATAAATACTAAAAATAACACGGTATTTTTAGGAGGTAAATTTATGTACTCTATGGATAAAACTCAAGAATATGTAATCGCTAAATTTTTAGAAAGATATGATTACGGAGGAGTTTTAGAGATTTTAGAAGAATGTGGAATAGAAGAGGGAGATTTATATTTATTGATTAAGTCATGTAAATATGCTGTTAATTTTGATTTTAAAAGTGCCTTGAGTATTTTGGAGTCTATAGATTTTCAAATATTATCAAGAGGAGATGTTCAATTTTTAATTACTAATCTAGAAAATTTAATAGCTGGAGAACCTGAAGACATAATGTCAGAGCTAATAGCAAATATAAAAATCCAAATAGTTAACGAGGAATATATAGATTTTTTAGGAAGATTGTATAGATTAAAGGAAGCATTATTTAAATATATTTTTGTAAACACAAAAGAAAATAAAAAATATAAAGTATGTATGCATGGGAGAATGGTATCGAAGAAAAATATTCTATACACTTTAAAAAAGAAGTATAATATATATAATGCTAACTTAATTCATGGTGTAACAAACTACATACACAGATATGTAAGACAAACAAAAAGAATGGATAGGGTTTTAGAAATTTTAAATGGAGAGAAGCTTGAAAATTTAATAAAACTTAGAAATGATAGCCTTGTAGGTCATGGATTTAAAGGAGTAAGCAAAGAAGATATTGAATATATATATGGGAATCCGATGGAAGTTACAAAAGATTTAGTAAAGGCCTGTGAGTTACTTGATTTAGGAATAAACATAGATAAATACGACCATATTAATGAAATAGCAATACAATTAATCGGTAACTATTCTAATTATTAGTTTGAAATTGTGTTTTAGGGGAGAGGATATGGGTGTCAAAGTTATTAAAAGATACGGTATTTGAATGGGTTAAAATTATTTTAACAGCTATTGTGATTGCAATTATTATAACTCAATTTATAAGACCTACCCTAGTTAGAGGGGAATCAATGTATCCGACATTAGAAGAAAATGACTATTTAATTATAAGTAAAATTTCTTATAAAATAAAATCACCAAAAACTGGTGATATAATAGTTTTTAAAACTAACTTACTTCAAGAGGACGGGACTCATAAGGATTTAGTTAAAAGAGTTATAGCAACAGAAGGAAATCATTTAGTTATAAAAGATTCTAAAGTTTATGTAGATTATAAACTACTTGATGAACCATATATTCATAATCAATATACAACTGGAGATATAGATATTATAATTCCAGAAAATAAGATATTTGCTATGGGGGATAATAGAGAAAAAAGTTTAGATAGTAGATATGAAGAAGTAGGGCTTGTAGATGAAAGTGATGTAATAGGCAAGGTTACTGTAAGACTATATCCTTTTGATAAAATAGGAATAGTTAAATAAAATAATAGAAATTCATTCTAAGTAAAAGACATAGGAGAGATAAAATGAGTGACAAATTAAAAAAAGAAATAATTGATTGGGTGAAAACTATAGCAGTTTCACTAGTATTAGCATTTTTAATTGTTCAAGTTGTTAAGCCAACAATTGTAAGTGGAGAATCTATGTATCCAACATTAAATGATAAAGATTACTTAATTTTAAATAGATTATCATATAAATTTGGAGATATACAAAGAGAAGATATAATAGTTTTTAAAACTGATTTAAAACAGGATAATGGAAAAGAAAAGGATTTAATAAAAAGAGTTATAGCTATACCTGGTGACCATTTAGTTATAAAAGATTCTCAAGTTTATTTAAATGGAGAATTGCTAGAAGAAGAATACATACATAATGCATATACATCAGGTGATATAGATATAACTATACCAGATGAAAAAATATTTGTAATGGGAGATAATAGAGAAAATAGTAAAGACTCTAGATCAGAAGAAGTAGGTCTTGTTGATGAAGAAGATATTTTAGGTGAGGTTATGATCAGATTACTTCCTTTAAATGAAATTGGTTCAGTAAAATAGGTGATAATATGAAAATTGGAATATCTGCTCTTTTATTTAATATAAATGAAGCTTTAGATATTTGTAAAAATAATAAAGATATAAATCATATAGAAATTGGAATTGATAACTTAGAAGAATGTGATCAATTATTAAGTTATATGAATGAATTTGAAAAATTAGATATATCTATAGGAATTCATCTTCCTATGGAACTTAATACTTGTGAAAATATTAAATATATAAGACATTCATGGATAGAATTTATCAATAAAATAAATGAAAAAATAAATATATTAAATATAAAATACTTCAATTTACATCTAGGATATGCAATGACAAGTAGATTAAGAAGAAGTAGAGAGTCATATTTAGATAATTGTATAGAGTTTTTTGATAATGATAAATTAGATAAAAATATTACTATAACAATAGAAAATACATATTCTAAATATGGTGATTTTTCAAATATTGGAGACAATGTTAAAGATTTTGAGTATATATTTAATGGTGTTAAAAATAAGAATATATATTTTGTTATGATACAGGTCATTTTCTATAAATAGAGATGATTATATAAATAAATTAAGCAAAATAGAGATAGTTCATTTGAGTGATAATGATGGAAAAAAAGACAGCCATATTGGTATAGGAAAAGGAATCTTACCTGAGGAGCATATAAAATCAATTATAGAAAAAAATGTAAAGTACTTGATTTTGGAAATGAATTACATGGATATTGAAGATACACTAAGAATTTTAAAAGCGTATAAAAAGAGGTATTAATACCTCTTTTTCCTATATATAAAAAAGAAGGGAGAAAGATCATGGGGAAATTAAATTTAAATATAAATGGTAAAGTTAAGAGTTATTTTATTGAGGATAATAGTGGAATAAAGTTGGAAGATATAGCAAAAGAAAATGAATCAGATGGGATTATAACTTTAGCACTTATAGATAATAAGTTAAAAGAGTTAAATTATGTTGTAAAGGAAGAGTGTAGTATAAAATTTTTAGATACTACGAATATAGATGGAGGTAGAGTATACTCTAGGGTTTTAAACTTCATATTTATAATGGCTTGTAATGAGTTATTTAAGGACAAAAGAGTTACTATAGAACATTCATTAGCTAATGGATTATATTGTGAAGTTCATATAGGAAGAAGATTAAATGATGTTGATATAGATAATATAAAGAATAAAATGAAAGAAATTATTGATAATAATTATAAAATAGAAAAGATAAGTACAACAAAAGAAAAAGCGATATCTATATTTGAAGAATATAACATGATAGATAAAGCAGAACTATTAAAGTACAAAGAATATAATGATGTGAAAATATATAAATGCAATGATTATATAGATCATTTTTATGGACATATGTTACCATCAACAGGGTATATAAGAACATTTGATTTAAAATTATATAAAAATGGAGTAATAATCTTAGGTCCAAGTAATACTAATAAGAATATTCCTAAGGAATTTAAACCTCAACCTAAGTTAGCAAATATATATCATGAATCTGAGATATGGTCTCAACTTATTGGAGTTGAAAAAGTTCTAAATTTAAATAAAATAATAGAAAATAAAGAATATGGTGATGTAATAAGAACTGTAGAAGCACTGCATGAAAAGAAGTTATCGCAAATTGCAGATATAATTCAATTACAGAAAAAAAGGATTGTACTAATTGCAGCGCCATCATCATCAGGGAAAACTAGTTTTGCACATAGATTATGTATACATCTTAGAGTGAATAATCTAAAGCCAGTAACTATATCACTTGATAATTATTTTGTAGATAGAGATCTTACACCATTAGATGAATATGGAAATTATGATTTTGAATCAATTTATGCTATTAACCTAGAACAGTTTAATAAAGATTTAAAAGATTTGTTAGAAGGTAAAGAGGTTTGCATACCTAAATTTGATTTTAAATTAGGTAAACAAGTTAAATCTAATAAAAAGCTAAAAATAGATAAAGATCAGCCTATAATATTAGAAGGTATACATGGTTTAAATCCAATGCTAACATCATCTATAGATAATAATGAGAAATTCAAGATATATCTGAGTGCTCTTACTCAAGTAAATTTAGATGATCATAATAGAATACCTACTACAGATTTAAGGCTAATAAGAAGAATAGTAAGAGATTATAATTTTAGGGGTTATAGTGCAGAAACTACAATTTTAAATTGGAGTTCAGTAAGACGTGGTGAAGAAAAGAATATATTTCCTTATCAAGAAGAAGCCGATATTATATTTAACTCAGCTTGCTTATATGAGTTAGCTGTGCTAAAAAAATATGCTAAGCCTTTATTAGAAGAAATAAAAGATGATAGTAGTGCATACATTGAAGCAAATAGGTTATTAAAGTTTCTTCAATATTTTGTAGAGTTAGATGATATATCAGATATACCTTCAATATCAATATTAAGAGAATTTATAGGTGGAAGTAAAATCGTAGATTAGAGAATTAAGGGCTGTTTAAAAATACATTAAATTTATTTTTAGGCATGCCTTTTTGTATTATAATATATAGTATATAAAAAACAAAGTGACGGTATAATGAAGACAGAGGAGGAAGTTATATACTAATGGAAAATTTATTAAATCACATTATAAAAACAAATAAGAAGTATGCAAATTACGGACAGGTAGCAAGTTATATACCTGAATTAAGAAAATCAAATGCCGAAGACTTAGGTATTTGTATAATAGATAAAAATAATAAAATATATTGTGCAGGAGATTATAAAACTAAATTTACAATACAAAGTGTTTCAAAAACTATAATACTAGCTATGGCATTAATGGATAATGATTGGTCTTACGTTTTTTCTAAGGTTGGTATGGAGCCAAGTGGAGATCCATTTAATTCAATAATGAAGTTAGAAACAGATGATACAACTAAACCTTGTAATCCAATGATAAATGCAGGAGCTATAGTAACTACATCTTTAATTAAGGGAGATTCATTAAAGGAAAAAGAAGAAAGAATGTTATCATTCTTTAGAAAAATATCTAAAAATGAAAATTTAAATATTAATAAAGCTGTATATGAATCAGAGAAGCTTACAGGTGATAGAAATAGAGCAATGGCTTATTTATTAAAAAATGATGGAGTAATAGCTGGAGATGTTGATGAAATACTTGATTTATACTTCAAACAGTGCTCTATAGAGGTTGATGCAGTTGATTTAGCAAGAATAGGGCTTCTATTTGCTAACTATGGTGTAGATATAGAAACAGGTGAGCGTGTACTAAGTGAAAGTGTATCTAGAATGGTGAAGACATTCATGGTTACTTGTGGGATGTATGATTCATCTGGAGAATTTGCAATAAAAGTTGGGATACCTGCAAAATCAGGTGTAGGTGGAGGAGTAATGGCATCTGTACCAAAAAAAATGGGGATAGGTGTTTACGGGCCATCACTAGATAAAAAGGGGAATAGTATAGCTGGAATTAAAGTTCTAGAAGACTTATCTAAACAATTAGAACTAAGTATATTTTAATATATAGAATTTTTTGACAATTGTATACACTTCATATATAATTAGAATATAATAAAATAATTTTTTTTTAGGGGTGGGGGAATGAAAGAATTACTTGTGCTACGAGATTTAGAATGTATAAAGGCAATAGCACATCCTCGTAGAATAGACATTCTAAAAGCATTTGGGAAAGAGCCATTATCAGCCAAGCAATTGTCAGAAATGTTAGATGAGCCTCATGCAAAGATTAACTATCACATAAAAACTCTATATAAAGTTGGAATATTAGAGTTAGTAGAAGAAAAGATAAAGTCCGGAATTGTTGAAAAATACTATTATCCAACTGCTAAAAATATAATAGTTGGCAAAAAAGTTATTGACTTTTCATTAGATAATATATGGGATAATGAAGAGAAAGATATTTGTGTATCTAAATTTGAAAATATGAGTGAATTTTTTTATAAAGCAGCGGAGGATGAAATACTTGGGTCTAATAACGTGATAGATTATGATAATGTGTGTTTCACAGAAAATGAGATCGAAGAAATAAATAATGCTATAAAAATAAAAATAGACGAGATAGTAAGTAAAAAATCTGAAAATGATTCAGAAATAGAGTATAATATAGCTTTAGTAAGTATACCTATAGCTAAAAAAGAAGAATATAGTTTATAATAAGTATCAACATTAGTTGATACTTATTTTTTTGGGTATAATGAATTTATATAGAATTAATCTTTATTAAATATTAAGGAGGAGACTCATGTTTGTAATAGGACCACATATTTCAATATCGAAGGGGTTTGCCAAAGCAGCAGAATCTGCTGTTAATATGGATGCAAATACATTTCAATTTTTTACTAGAAATCCAAGAGGAGGTAATGCAAAAGCTTTTGATGAGAAAGATATAGCTAAATTCCAAAAGATAAGAGAAGAAAATAATTTTGGACCATTATTAGCTCATGCTCCATATACTATGAATTTAGGCGGAGCAAAAGATGATGTATATGAATTTGCAAGAAGAGTTATAAAAGAAGATATAGAAAGAATGAACTATTTAGGTATAGAGTATATGTGTTTTCATCCAGGCAGTCATGTAGGTGGAGGCATAGACTTTGGTATAGATAGGATAATAAAAGGATTAAATGAAGCTATAACAGGAAATGAAACATTAACTATTCTTTTAGAGACTATGTCTGGTAAAGGGACTGAAATAGGATTTAAATTTGAACAATTAAAAAAAATTATAGATGGTGTGGAGCATAATGAAAGACTAGGAATATGCTTAGATACATGCCATATATTTTCTGCAGGGTATGATATAGTAAATAGCTTAGAGGATGTATTAGATGAATTTGATAGAATAATAGGATTAGATAAACTAAAAGCTATTCATTTAAATGATAGTTTGATGCCATTTGGAGATAAAAAAGATAGACATGCTCCATTGGGAGAAGGTAAGATTGGGTTAGAAGCTATAGTTAATATAATGACACATCCAAAATTAAAAGATTTACCATTTTTCTTAGAAACTCCTTTTGATGAAGAAGGACATAAAAGAGAAATAAAAATGGTAAGAGAAATAGTAAATAGTTAATAAAATAGGAAGTATATAAAGAGTGATTTATTAGAATCTAACTTGATATACTTCCTAATTATTATTACTTTTTGGAAATAGTATAAGAAACATCGTATTCAGCGACTGGATAAAGTTCGATTTCAACTCTAGGATTTTCTTTATCGATGAAATCGAATAATAGTACAGGTTTTAACTGCTTATCATTTTTTATTATTCCGCTTTTTTCTATACCATCACATATACTTTTTGGGTAATTGTGTAAATCTCCCATTTTTTTATTAGGGAAATAAAGTTTTAAAACTAATATCAAATCTTCTTCAATAGTTTCGCCAAGGTATTGCTGGTTTATATATCCTGCAATCATATTTTCATATGCTAAATACTTTGAGTGTTTACCTGTTGAAGGCATCCATGCTTGACCATGTATGTTATGAAGTTTAAAATTTGATTTACTTATTGGTCTACCTGGTATTGTTAATTTAATCAAAATATCACATCCTTACGATTAGTAATTATAAATGTAAATATAAATTAATGAAAGGAAGATTTTATGAATAAAGAGAAATTAAAAGATTTTTGTAAAGGATTAGGATTGAAATGTGTAGGAATTTCAGGGGTTGGACCCTATAATGATTTAGAAAAGGTAATAAAAAATAAATTGGCAAATGGATATTTTACAGGAATGGAGGAACCATTAATTGAAAAGAGAATAAATCCTAAGCTTATTATGGATAACGCAAAATCAATTATAGTATGTGCATTTCCATATTATACAGGAGAAAAAGAAGGTTCAAATTTATCTAAATATTGCTATGGAAAAGATTATCATATAGTTGCTAAAAAATATTTACAAGAGATATGTGATTATTTAAATGGTGAAGTAAATAACTTTGAATATAAGATTTTTGTTGATAATGGCCCTCTAGTAGATCGATATTTGGCATATTTATCAGGGATAGGTTATTTTGGTATAAATAATAACATAATAACAGATGAATATGGTTCATATGTCTTTATAGGTTATATTGTGAATAATTATGAGTTTTATGCAGATGAGCCGTTACCTAAAACATGTATAAAATGCAATAAATGTGTAAAATATTGTCCGGGAAATGCTATATTAGGAAATTATGAACTAAATCCAAAAAGATGTTTATCATATATAACTCAAAAGAAAGAAGAATTATCAGAAGAAGAGGAAATGTTATTAAGAGATAATGAGAAAGTATTTGGTTGTGATATATGCCAGGATATATGTCCACATAATAGTAATATACAAAAAACTAATATAAGAGAATTTATAGATAATCAAATTACTAATTTAAATTATGAAGAAATAAATAATATTTCTAATAAAGAATTTAAAAGAAGATATGGAGATAGAGCCTTTAGTTGGAGAGGTAAAAAAATAATACAAAGAAATATTGAAATAATTTTAAAGGAGCCTAAATAAAATATAAAAAGGCTTCTTTTTTATATTGGAAAAAATAAGAAGTATAATACATATAATTTAATATCCTAAGATATGGTGATAAATATTAAATTATTTATATATAAGGGAAAGGGGGAAATATGCAAAAATTTAATAACACATCTGAAATAGAAGAATTAGATGAAATACTAGGTCAAGAAAGAGCAATAGAAGCTATGGAAGTGGGGCTTAAAATAGACAATTCAGCTTATAACATATATGTATCAGGACATTCAGGAACAGGGAAATCAACATATACATTAAAAGCATTAAATAAATATGCCAATGGAAATACAAAACATAAAGACTGGTGTTATGTGCATAACTTCGAACATCCTAGAGAACCTATAGCTATAGGATTAAAAATAGGTCAAGGAAAGGTATTTAAAAAAGATATAGAAAAGCTTATAGAGGCTTTATTGGATGAATTAAAAGATGCCTTTGAAAGTGAGGATTATGAATTAGGTAAAAATCAATTATTGGAAAGTTACGATATAGAAAAAGAAGCTCTTTTAAAAGAAATCAAAAAATATGGCGAGGATAGAGGATTTAAATTAAAAAATAGTAGAATAGGTATGGTATTTGTACCATTGAAAGAAGACTATGAAGATGAAGTATCAGATGAAGAGTTTTATAAAACTAAAAGAGATCTAGAACATATGGCAATTCAAACTGTATATAAAATAAGAGATATAGAAGATGAAGCAAAAGAAGCACTTTTAGAATTAGAGGAGGAAATAGGAAGATTTATAATAGATCCACATATAGAAGAATTAAGCAAAAAGTATGAAGATTATGAAAAAGTGCAACAATATTTAAAAAATATAAGAGAGGATATATTGGAAAATATCTTTTTATTTTACTTGGATGAAGAAGAATTAAAAGATAAGATTGATAAAGATCATTTTTTAAAATATAGAGTAAATTTACTTGTAGATAATGATAGTGATAAAACTAAATTATCTGCACCGATAGTAGTAGAAACTAATCCAAGTCCAGCTAATTTATTTGGAAAAATAGAATATGATTACTATAATGGAAACTTAAAAACTGACTTTACAAAGATAATTCCAGGAGCTGTACACAAAGCAAATGGTGGGTACTTAGTTCTATATGCAGAGCAACTACTTAGATATGCTTTATCATGGGATATGTTGAAAAGAACGATACAGTCTAAAAAGATAACAATAGATACTAATACCGCTATAAATCCGGAAAGTATCCCAGTCGATATAAAAGTAATTTTAATAGGTAGTAATTATGTATATAATGTTTTATACAATTATGATAGTGATTTTAGTAAATATTTTAAAATATTTGTTGATTTTGATAGTGAAATGAATAAAAGTGAAAATAATGAAATGGGAATAGCAAGATTTATAGCACTTCAATGCAAGAAAAATAATTTAAAGCATTTCACATATGATGCAGTTCAAGAAGTTATAAATTTTAGTACTAGATTATCAGGAGATGTAGATAAATTATCTACTGAGTTTAATAAAATTATGGAAGTTGTAGTAGAAGGTAATGCATATTCTCAAGAAAATAATTCTGAGTTTGTGGAGAAAGAGGATGTGAAAAGAGCTATAAAAGAAAGAAGAAAAAGATTAAATAAAATAGAATGTAAGTTAGATGAGTCAATGGAAAATGGATTTACATTAATTGATACAACAGGAAGTAGAGTTGGAGTTATAAATGGATTATCTGTATTAAGTACAGGTGAGTATTCATTTGGTAGACCATCTAGGATTACAGTAACAACAAGTGTAGGAAGTAAAGGTGTAATTAATATAGAAAGAGAAGTAAAAATGAGTGGATCTATACATGATAAAGGTGTAATGATTTTATCAGGATATTTATCTGAAAACTTTGCACAAGAATCTCCATTATCAATGAATGCATCTATATGTTTTGAACAAAGTTATGGAGGTGTTGATGGAGATAGTGCATCAGGAGCAGAGTTATACGCGATTTTATCGTCTTTATCAGGAATACCTTTGAAACAAAATATTGCAGCAACCGGTTCTATAAATCAAAAAGGGGAGATTCAAGTAGTTGGTGGAATTACGGAAAAAATAGAAGGTTTTTATTTTACATGTAAGCAAAAAGGATTAACAGGTATTCAAGGTGTTATAATTCCGCAAAATAATAGTAGAAATATAGTATTGTCAGATGAAGTAACAGATGCAGTTAATAAAGGATTATTTCATATATATACAGTTAATAATGTTGAGGAAGCAATGGAGATACTTACAGATGTGAATTTTAATAAAATTAAAGAATTAGTTAAAAATCGTTTAGATAGCTTTAATCAAATAAGAAATTCAGTAAATAAATGATTTATACTGTAAAATTAAGGGTAATATATAAAATAAAAAAGCAGGAACTGTAAAGTTTTTGCTTTTTTTATTTGTAATAGATTAGGAAATTTGATAGATAATATAAATAATAAGTTAAATTAAAGGGGAATAAAACTATGAAAGATGTAAATGAAATATTAGATAAACTAGAGGAATTATATCCTGATGCAAAATGTGAGTTAGATTATACAACTCCATTTGAATTATTAATAGCAACAATATTGTCAGCTCAATGTACAGATATAAGAGTTAATATTGTTACAGGTAAAATGTTTAAAAAATATAATACACCATATGATTTCAATAAATTAAGTGTTGATGAAATTATCAAAGAAATAAAAACATGTGGATTATATAAAAGTAAGGCAGAAAAAATAAAGCTAACATCCAAAATTATATGTGAGGAATATGATGGACAAGTTCCAAATACATTTGAGGAACTAGTAAAACTTCCTGGTGTAGGAAGAAAAACAGCTGGTGTTGTATTAAGTAATGCATTTAATGTACCTGCAATAGCTGTAGATACTCATGTTTTTAGAGTTGCAAATAGAATAGGAATAGTACATACTACTACTCCAGAAAAAACTGAATTTGCACTTATGAATACTATACCAAAACAAAGATGGTCACACTCTCATCATTTATTAATCTTTCATGGAAGGAGGATATGTAAAGCTAGAAAGCCAGAGTGTGGTGATTGCCATATAAAAAGCTATTGTGACTATTATAAAGAAGGGAATGACAACCTTGAAAAAAAATAAAATTATATCATTATTAATAGTAGCTATATTTTTTTTAGGAAATATAAAGTTAGTACAAGGTTTTGAAAGAGAAGGTAAAATTCATAAAAATATATATGTAGAGGACATAGACTTATCTAACTTAAGCAAAAAAGAAGCGAAGGATAAAATTACTAAAGTAATAAATGAAAATAATGAATTAATTTTAAAGTTTAGTGAAGGCAATTATAATATAAATAAGAATGATTTAGGTGTAAGTTATATGGTAAATGAAGCTATTGATGAAGCCTATAATGTATGTAAGGAAAATAAATTCCTTGAAGATATTAAAGTTAAAATAAATTTAGATTTAGGTAAGAAAAAAATAATAACCTTAAAATATAATTATGATGACCAAAAATTAAATGAATGCATAGAGAATATTGGTAATGAATTATATATATCTCCAGTTAATGCTACTATAAGGGTAGATAATGGAAAATTTGTAAAAACAAAAGAAGTATATGGGAGAAATATAAATAAAGATATTTTAAAAGAAAAGTTTATACAAAGCTTTGAAGATATTTATGTCAATTCAATAGATATACCAGAACAAAACATTGAACCAAAATATAAAGAAGATGAGTTATCTAAAATAGATACTGTATTAGGAACTTATGAAACATATTTTAATCCTAAAGTTATAAATAGGGTTGAAAATATAAAAATTGCATCAAATGCTACAAAAAATATACTTATTGGAAAAGATGAGGAATTTTCTTTTAACTCTATAATTATAAAATCTAAAGCAGCAAAGGAGATGAAGGAAGCTCCTGTAATTATAAATGGCAAAGTAGAAAAAGGATTGGGTGGAGGAATTTGCCAAGTATCTAGTACTATATATAATGCAGCACTTTATGCGGGTATGAATATAACTAATGTAAAAAATCATAGTATACCAAGTGCATATATTTCAAAAGGAAGAGATGCTACAGTATCACTAGGTGATATAGATTTTAAATTTAGAAATAAATTTAATACACCTGTCCTTATTTATAATGAAGTTTTTGATAATAGAATAGTTTCTACAATTTATGGAAATAAAGAGGATAAGAAAGAAATAGAGATAATAACAGAAGTAACAGAAACTCTTCCAAATAAAACTATTGAGAAAGAAAGTAAAGATTTATATGAAGGAGAAAGAGTTGTAGAACAAGATGGAAGGATAGGATATAAAGTTAGTACATTTAGGATATATAAATCTGAATCCCAAGAAAGAAAAGAGCTTATATATAATAGTTTTTATCCTCCTATGGATAAAGTTATAATTAATGGTTCAAAGAAAAAAGAAGAACATAAACAACCACATTATAAGGGTTTAAATATATTTACGGAATATGTATAATTTCTAATAGTAAGTAATAGTGTGATTATAAATATTTTCTGATATAATAATATTTAGAAAATAAAACCAAAATCAAAGTTTAAATAAAAAGTTTTTAAATTGGCTAGGAGGATTAGTATGTCATTAAATATAGTTTTAGTAGAGCCAGAAATACCACAAAATACTGGTAATATATTGAGAACATGTGCAGCTACAGGATCTACATTGCATTTAGTTAGACCATTAGGATTTTCGTTAGAAGATAAATATTTAAAAAGAAGTGGGTTAGATTACTGGGATATAGCAAATATTCAGTATTATGACAGTTTTGAAGAAGTAAAAGAAAAAAATCCAGATGGTGTATTTTTCTATTCAACAACTAAAACAAATAATTTCCACTCAGATATGAATTTTGTAGAAAATTCATTTTTAGTATTTGGTAAAGAAACGAAAGGATTACCTGAAGATTTATTAAAGGAAAATCCAGAAACTTGTATGAGAATACCTATGTTAGATCATGAAAGAGCAAGATCGTTAAACTTATCAAATGCAGTTGCGATAGCTGTATTTGAGGCTTTAAGACAAATTGGGTATCCAAATATGAAGTAAATTTAAAATATAGAATGTAAAGTATAATTTGATGAGGGGGTATAATGTATAATGAGTAACTTAAAAATTGTATGTGATAGTTTATCTGATATATCTATAGAATTGGTTAATAAATATGATATAGAAGTAATTCCACTTACTGTAATTATAGATGGAAAAGAATATAAAGATGGGATAGATATTGCAAAAGAAGAATTTTATAAGAGATTAAGAAAAGAACACATATATCCGAAAACATCTCAAGCTACTTACGCTCAATTTAAAGAAGTTTTTACAAAGTACGTAAATCAGGGGAAAGAAGTACTTTATGTTGCAGGTTCATCTACTGCAACAGGAACGTATCAAAGTGCTAATATGGCTAAGAATGATATAGATGGAAAGATTTATATGTATGATTCACAAAGTTTTTCTTATGGAATAGGTGTTTTAGTTGTAGAAGCAGCTAGGTTAGCAAATGAAGGTAAAACTGGAGAAGAGATAATTCAAAGGCTTCAAAATTTAAGAGAAAAATCCTATTTATTATTTTCAGTAGATACATTGGAATATCTGCAAAAAGGTGGTAGGATATCGTCAACAAAAGCAACTATAGCAAATATATTAAATATAAAACCTATATTAGATGTAAAAGATGGACTTGTATCTCCTGTAACTCAAGTTAGAGGTAAAAAAAATGTTGTATCTAAGATGATTGAACTGATAAAGGAGAATTGTGGTGATGACTTATCGGATCAAGTTATTTACATAGGATATAGTGATGATGAAAAAGAAAAATTAAAATTAATAGAAGCTGCAAAAGAAGAATTAAATCCAAAGGATATACAATTCTTTATGGTTGGTACTTGTATAGGTTCACACTCAGGTCCAGGAGTAACAGGAATTTTAACTTTTAAAAAATAAAATGTAGAATATATAAAATAGATGGTCTTAAAATAAATTATATTTTGATATCATCTATTTTAATTTTTTATAGAAAATATATAAATGAATTATAATTATTACTATTAAGAATATATAAAAGTTAGAAAAATAACTAAAATAATAAATAGTATGTAATAAAGGGCATAAAAACACATACTAATTAGACTTCTAACTATTAAGTGCAACACATATTTACAAAAAAATTAAAAAAAATACATAAAAAGTATGGCTAAAAAAGAAAAAATAGTGTAGAATGGAGTTAATTATTACATATATAGAATAATTTGGAGGAAATTTATGAAACTTAAAAAATTATTAGCACTAGGTTTAACTACAGTTATGACTGCTGGATTACTAGTAGGATGTGGTTCAAATTCAGGAGATGCTGATGCATCATCAGAAGATAAGGTATACAAAATAGGAATGATAACAGATACAGGTGGAGTAAATGACGAATCTTTCAACCAATCTGCTTGGGAAGGTCTTCAAGACTTAAAGAAAGAATATGGAGATAAGGTAGAAGTTAAGTATTTAGAATCAACTCAAGATGCTGACTATACACCAAATGTTGAAACATTTGTAGATGATGAATATGATTTAATAGTAGGTGTTGGATATAAATTAGAAGATGCAATAAAAAGCGCTGCTAAGTCTTATCCAGAACAAGAATTTGCTATAATAGATGCTGTTGTAGAAGCTGACAACGTAAACTCTTTAACATTTGAAGATAATGTATCTTCATTCTTAACTGGATTAGTAGCAGGTAAGATGACTGAAACTGGTAAAGTTGCATTTATAGGTGGTATAGAAAGTGATTTATTACGTACATTTGAGTATGGATACAAAGCTGGTGTCTTAACTGCAAACCCAGATGCTACAGTATCATCTCAATATGCAAACAGCTTCTCAGATGCTGCTAAAGGGAAATCAATAGCTAACCAAATGCACAGCGACGGAGTTGATATAATATTTACAGCTGCTGGTGCAACTGGAACAGGTGCAATAGAGGCTGCTAAGGAAAATAATAAAAAAGCTATAGGTGTTGACTCAGATCAATATAACTTAGCTCCAGACAATATGTTAACATCAGCTATGAAAAACATAGATGTTGCAATATTCAACTTATGTAAAGATATGGTAGAAGGTAACTATGAAGGTGGAAAAGTTATAGTTAATACATTAGCTACTGGAGGAGTTGGTATAGCTCCAACTAGTGATAAAAATGTAGCGCCAGATGTATTAAAATACGTAAATGAAATGGCTGAAAAAATAAAGAGTGGAGAAATAAAAGTTCCTTCAACTAAGGAAGAATTTGAAGCTCAATTTGCTCAAAACTAATTAAATAATTTATATAAAGAAAAAAACTACCCTAAGTTTAGGGTAGTTTTTTTCTTTATATAAATTATTGGATAAAAGAATTATAAAATGAGAAACCTACAATTATACATAAATTTCTTTCAAGGAGGTATAAGTATGAAATTAAAAAAACTGTTAACCTTTACAACATCTTTAATTTTATCAACATCTATGATGGTTGGGTGTAGCAACAAAGGTAATGAAAGCTCATCAGGTAATTCATCAAATGTTATAAAAATCGGAATGGTAACAGATACAGGTGGAGTAAATGATGAATCTTTTAATCAATCAGCATGGGAAGGTCTTCAAAGACTAAAAAAAGAATATGGTGATAAAGTTAATGTTAAATATCTTGAGTCTAAACAAGATGCTGATTATACTCCAAATGTAGAAACTTTTGTAGATGAAGAGATGGATTTAATAATTGGAGTTGGATATAAGTTAGAAAATGCAATTAAAGAAGCTTCTAAAAACTATCCAGATAATAACTTTGCTATAATAGATACACAGGTAGATGCAAAAAATGTAGATTCATTATTATTTGCAGATAATGAGTCATCATATTTAACAGGATTAATAGCAGGTAAAATGACTAAAACTGGAAAAGTAGGATTTATTGGAGGTATGGAAAGTGAAGTAATAAGTAAATTTGAATATGGTTATAAGGCTGGTGTGTTGGACTCTAATCCAGAAGCTAAAATATCCACTCAGTATACAAATAGTTACACTGATTCAGCTTTAGGAAAATCAATAGCAAACCAAATGCATACAGATGGAGTAGATGTAATATTTACAGCAGCAGGTGCATGTGGAACAGGAGCTATAGAGGCAGCTAAAGAAAATAATAAAATGGCAATAGGTGTTGATCAAGATCAAAATAAACTAGCACCCAAAAATGTAATTACATCTGCTATGAAAAATGTAGATGTAACAGTATATAATATATCAAAAGATTTATTAGAAGGAAAATATGAAGGTGGAAAAGTAATAGTAAGTACTTTAGAAACTGAAGGTGTTGGAATAGCACCAACTACAAAAGATAATGTTCCTCAGGATATATTAGATTATGTCAATGAAATTAAAAACAAAGTAAAATCTGGAGATATAAAAGTTCCAGCAACTAAGGATGAATTTGAAAAAACATATCCTAATAATAAATAGATAAAAAGCTTTCTTACTTTATGATTATTAATAAAATAATTATTTTGTAAGAAAGCTTATTTAATTAATAAGTTAATTAGAATACAGACTATTTATTATATGAAAAACTTATTGTTTATTATTTTTTATATGAAATTTAATTAAAAATAATTATGTAATTAAATTTAATCATAATGAAACAAATAGATTAGGAGTTTTATGGATAATATATAAGTATATACAATTATATTTACTAATTTTGTAAATAGTATATAACAATGATAAAAGAGAGAGGCTAAATTAATTAAAATAATTTAAATAATGTGCATCTTTTAAATAAAATACAAAAAAATGTCGAAAAAAGTTTGTTATATGAATTATATTTTAGTATAATAAAAAGTGCTGATTAGTAAATAAGGAGGGTAATAAAGAGCGATGAATAAAAGTAATGTGGATTACAGTCAAAAAGTTGTTGAGATGAAAAAGATAACTAAAAAGTTCGGAAACTTCGTGGCAAATGATAATATAGATTTGACTGTACATAAAGGAGAAGTACATGCTCTTTTAGGAGAAAATGGAGCAGGAAAATCTACACTAATGAATATATTATATGGTTTATATCATCCAACTTCTGGAGAAATACATATAAATGAAAAATTAGTAAATATCGATAACCCAAATGTAGCGATTGAAAATGGGATAGGGATGGTTCATCAACACTTTATGCTTGTTCAACCATTCACAGTAGCACAAAATATAATACTAGGTACTGAGCCAGTTAAAGGTTTAGGTGCTGTAGATATGAAAAAAGCTACTGAAGATGTTAAAGCATTATCGGAAAGATATGGACTATATGTAGATCCAAATGCAAAGGTTGAAGATATAACTGTAGGTATGCAACAAAGAGTAGAAATATTAAAAGCCTTATATAGAGGAGCTGAGATATTAATACTTGATGAGCCGACTGCTGTTCTTACACCTCAAGAAATAAATGAGCTTATGCAAATTATAAGAAATTTAACTAAAGAAGGTAAATCTGTAATAATAATAACTCATAAGTTAAAAGAAATAAAAGCAGCAGCTGATTACTGTACTATAATAAGAAGAGGTAAATATATAGATACAGTTAAGGTTTCAGAAACAAGCGAAGATGACTTAGCAGCAATGATGGTAGGTAGAGAAGTAAACTTCAAAGTAGATAAAGATGAACCTAAGTTAGGTGATGTTGTTTTATCAATTGAAGATTTAGTAGTAAGAGATAATAGAAATATAGCAGCTGTTGATGGATTATCATTAGAAGTTAGGGCTGGTGAAATACTAGGTATAGCAGGTATAGATGGTAATGGACAATCTGAATTAGTAGAAGCCCTTACTGGACTTAGAAAATCTGAATCTGGAAGTATAAAAATAAATGGACATGAAGTTATAAATAATAAGCCTATAGAAGTTTTCAAAAAAGGTATAAAAAATATACCAGAAGATAGACAAAAAAGAGGTTTAATATTAGACTTTACAATAGCTGAAAATACAGTATTACAAAATTATAAGGATCCTAGATTCTCTAAAAATGGAATTTTAAATAAATCAGCTATAGAAAAACATGCAGAAGAAATAATAAAAAGGTTTGATGTAAGACCTACGGATTATACTACAAAAGCGAGAGCTTTATCGGGTGGTAACCAACAAAAAATAATAATAGGTAGAGAAGTTGACAATATAGAGGTTTCAAGAGCAGCAACAAAAGAGCCACAATTATTGATAGCAACTCAACCAACTAGAGGTCTAGATGTTGGGGCGATAGAATTCGTTCATAGTTCTTTAGTTAAACAAAGAGATGAAGGAAATGCGGTACTTTTAGTATCTCTTGAATTAGATGAAGTTATGAATGTATCTGATAGAATCGCTGTAATATACGAAGGTAAAATTGTAGGTATAGTTGATGGTAAAGATGCAGATGAAAATACATTAGGATTTATGATGGCAGGAGGTGCAGAAGATGAGCAATAATAAGATTAAGAAAAAATCTGCTGCCAATAATGCTATTCTATTCTCACTAATATCAATAGTATTAGGTTTAATAGTTGGAGCAATAGCATTATTAATAGCTGGATTCAACCCAATTGATGCATATTCAGCTATGATAACAGGTGTAATTGGTAAGCCTAAATTCATAGCTTGGACTATAATAAGATCGACTCCGCTTATATTAACAGGTCTTTCTATTGCATTTGCATACAAGACAGGATTATTCAATATAGGAGCAGAAGGTCAGTTTATAATAGGTGCATTATTTGCAACTATAGTAGGTGCGGGTATTGAATTACCAGCAATAATACACATCCCATTAACTCTTTTAATAGCAGCAATAGCTGGTGCAGTTTGGGGTGGAATTGCAGGATGGTTAAAATCTAAATTTGGAATAAATGAAGTTATAGCTACAATAATGTTAAACTGGATAGCATTCTATTTAAGTAACTACTTAATAAGAACTAGCTTCTTAGCTCAAAATAATAGTGAAACTTCAATTAGTATACATGATAGTGCAAGCATAGGTATAGACTGGTTAAAAGGTTTAGTAGGTCCAGCTACTTCAGTAAACTGGGGAATAGTTATATCTATAGTAGTTATATTAATAGTATCATTCATATTATTCAAAACAACTTTAGGATTTGAATTAAGAGGTGTTGGACATAACATGTTTGGTGCAGAATACGGTGGAATAAACGTAAATAGATCTATACTACAATCTATGGCCATAGCAGGTTTAATAGCAGGTCTTGCTGGTGCAATACAAGTAATGGGTGTATCTCATAACATATCAGTATTAGCAGCACAAGAAGGTTATGGATTTGATGGTATAGCAGTAGCATTAATCGCTAATAGTAATCCAATAGGAGTTATATTCTCTGGATTATTATTCGGAGCATTTAAGTATGGAGGAACTAAAATGCAAGCCGTTGGAGCTCCTTCAGAAGTTGTAAGTATAGTTATTGGATCAATAGTTTACTTTATAGCATTAAGTAGTGTATTAAAAATGTTATATGATAAAATGAAAGAAAAAAGAAGTAAAGGGGGTAATGCATAATGCAACAATTAGCTTTAATAATCAGTACAACTTTAATGTACTCTACACCCCTTATATTTACAGCATTAGGTGGAGTATTTTCTGAAAAATCAGGTATAGTAAATATAGGTCTAGAAGGTATGATGGTTATGGGTGCATTTGCGGGTGCAGCATCAGGATACCTTTTAGGAAATCCATGGTTAGCGTTTATAATTGGTGGACTTGCAGGTGGATTATTTGCTCTAATCCATGCTATAGCAACAGTTAGTTTTAATGCAGACCATACAATATCAGGTGTTGCTATAAACTTACTTGCACCAGGGGTAGCATTATTTGTATCAAAAATAATGTTTGATGGAGCAACAATGACTCCAACAATACCAATGGAAAATAAGATACCAAGACCATTAAATGGATTATTTGAATCAGGAAGTATCTTAGATACTATATTTAACTCATATGCTACAGTTTATTTAGCATTTATATTAGTTTTTGTAGTATGGTATGTACTATATAAAACTAAGTTCGGTCTTAGAGTGACAGCGGTTGGGGAACACCCAGGTGCAGCAGATACTTTAGGTATAAATGTTACTCGTGTTAGATATGCTGCAGTTATAATATCTGGTATACTAGCTGGATTTGGTGGAGCATCCATGAGTTTAGCTGTTGTTTCATCATTCAGACCAACATTAATATCTGGTCAAGGATATATTGCTATGGCAGCAGTTATATTTAGTAAATGGAGACCACAATGGGCGATGGTAGCTTGTTTATTATTTGGTTTCTCAACTGCTTTAACTGTTTTCTTTGGAAATCCAGAATTACCATTTGTTATAAATGAAAACTTATTATCAATGATACCTTATATAGTAACTTTAATAGTACTAGTATTATTTGTTAAGAGTTCTAAGGCTCCATCAGCGCTTGGAAACCCATACAAAAAAGGTGAAAGATAATTAATATAAAACTCGTTATTTGTACAATATAGTACATATAGCGAGTTTTTTTATTATAAATAAAAGAGAATAAATATAGTTTAAAAATACTATTTATTGAAATAATAAACTATAAGATAAGATTTTATTATTAGCTAATCCTCTTTTATATAGTTAGAAAGGGGCGATACATTTGACCAATAAAGAAATTCATATAAGTTTCTCACCTCATCCTAGGATTAAGGCCCAAGAAATTTTGGAATCTAAGGAAGTAGATAAAAATGTGAGTTTAAATGGAGGTATGGTAGAATTAGTAATCAATCTTGATATGAAAAATGATATTGACTTAGAGGAGATAGGACAGGAAATTACCGATTTAATAATATGTATAGTAAAAGATAAATACTTAAAAGAATATATAGATAAAAGATACAAGGATAGTTATTTAAATGAGCTTGATATTATATATCAATATTCATTAGAAGTCTTTAATCGAATGGAAAATTTAATTAAAGATAGTATTCTAACGAAAGTATCTAATTATTTAAAATATGAAAATTACATAAATATAGAAGGTTTTTTAAAATTTAGGTTAAAAGAAGTTATTGTGTATTTATCTTCTATAATAGAAATTGCAATAGAGGAATATCAAGAGGAAAAAGACCAAAGTGAGTTTATAAATGTGCTAAAGTATTTTGTAGATATGCAAGATACTAAAATAGATTTACTTGTAGTGAATATATTAGAGGATAAAACATTTAAATTGTATGATAGTCAAGGTAAAAAAATAGATAATCTTGATAATGAAGACATTATAAATATGGTTATAAAAGAAGAGTTAAATTATGAAGATTTTTTAATAAGCACATTACTAGCGCTTTGTCCTAGAAAAATAAAGATACTAGATTATTTAAATGATAACTCGTCTAAATTGGTAATTGAAACTATAAAATCTATCTTTGAAGAAAGAGTTAGCGTTATATCAAAATATAAATAGTTATATATATTGATAGTAAAAAAATTCTTTTTTTAATTTATCATAAGCTTTATAATTGTATATATCTAAAATAAATATACAACATTATAAGGAGATTTTTATGAGCAATATATTAAAAGTGATGCTATTAGCAAGTATTGGTGGAGTTATTGGATACATAACTAATGTTTTAGCTATAAAATTAATATTTAGGCCAATACAACCTATAAAAATACCGATATTAAACTTTGAAATAATAGGTCTTATACCGAAAAGAAGGAATGAAATATCTAAAAATATAGGTGAAATAATTCAAGATGAGTTTTTATCTATGGATGAGATACTAGAGAGTATAATGACCGAAAATGATAAAGAAAAAATTATAGAATACATAAAAGAAAAAATAAATAATATAGCACAAGAAAAAATGTCTTTTGTACCATTTCCAATAAGAGGAATGATAGAAGGATATATTATGGATGCAGTTGACTCAGAAGTAAGAGTTGCTATAAATGAGTTAAGTGAAGAAATGATAAATAAAGCGAAAGAACGTATAAATATACAAGAAATGGTAGAAACTAAGATAAATGAATTAGATCTATACGAGCTTGAAGATTTAATTATAAGAGTTGCTAAAAAAGAATTAAAACATATAGAAGTATTAGGATTAATATTAGGATTTTTAATAGGGATAATACAAGGCATTATCGTAATATTCATATAAAATATTAAGGTTGATACAAATTTTACTATCTGATATAATAGTGATAATAACTCAAGATTATTGCTAAGATAAGGACGAGTAAAGTAGAACTAATTTACAGAGAGGAAGGGTCATCGGCTGTAAGCCCATCTAAATATAGCTATTTGAAAACTACCTTTGAGCAGAACTTATTAGCATAAATTTATGTGAAAGTGTTCGGTTGACAACCTTATAGTCAACAAGAGGATTTATATTATTGTTATAAATCAACTTGGGTGGAACCACGAATTAATACTCGTCCCAATATTTTTATTGGCGACGAGTTTTTTTAATATATAAAATAAATAGGAGGCACTAGGTATGATAAAGATTACATTAAAAGATGGATCTGTAAGGGAATTTGAAAATGAACTTTCAGTTATGGAAATAGCTAAATCTATCAGTGAAGGATTAGCTAGAGCAATAGTTGCAGCTTCTGTAAATGGTAGAGTTGTAGGACTTGACTACATAGTAAAGGAAGACTGTGAATTAAACTTATTTAAATTTGAAGATGAAGAAGGTAAAGATGTATTTAGACATACATCAGCTCATATGTTAGCACAAGCTATAAAGAGATTATACCCAGAAGCTAAGTTTGCAATAGGACCAACTGTTGAAAATGGATTCTATTATGATATAGACTTAGAACACAGATTAATTAATGAAGATTTAGAAAAACTAGAGAAAGAAATGAAAAAAATAGCTAAAGAAGATGTAGCTATAGAAAGATATGAATTACCAAGAGAAGAAGCTTTAGCTTGGGCTAAAGAAAATTCAGAAATATATAAAGAAGAACTTATATCAGAATTACCTGAAGGGGAAGTAATATCATTCTATAAGCAAGGTGATTTTACTGATTTATGTAGAGGACCACATTTACCTTCAACTAAGAAAGTTAAAGCTGTTAAGTTATTAAGTGTTGCAGGTGCATACTGGCGTGGAGATGAAAAGAATAAAATGCTTCAAAGAATTTATGGTATATCTTTTGAAAAAAATAAAGATTTAGAAGAATACCTACACATGTTAGAGGAAGCTAAAAAGAGAGACCACAGAAAATTAGGTAAAGAATTAGATTTATTCTTTATACCAGAAGAAGGTCCAGGTTTCCCATTATTTTTACCAAAAGGTATGGAACTTAAAAATGAATTATTAAAATTCTGGAGAGAAATACACAGAGCAGATGGATACCAAGAAATAGAAACTCCAATAATATTAAATCAAAAGCTATGGGAGACTTCTGGACACTGGTTCAACTATAAAGAAAATATGTATACTGTAGATATAGATGACCAACAATTTGCTATAAAACCAATGAACTGTCCAGGTTCACTAATATACTATAACTTTAAACCACATTCATATAAAGAATTCCCAATGAAAGTTGCGGAACTTGGTAGAGTTCATAGACATGAATTATCTGGTGCATTACATGGACTTATGAGAGTTAGAGCATTTACTCAAGATGATGCTCATATATTCATGTTGCCAGAACAAATAAAAGATCAAATAAAAGGTGTTGTAGATTTAATAGATAGAGTTTATAAGACTTTTGGATTTGAATATCACTTAGAGTTATCTACTAGACCAGAAAACTCAATAGGAAGTGATGCAGACTGGGAGATAGCTGAAAATGGATTAAGAGAAGCTTTAGAAGATCTTAACTTATCTTATATATTAAATGAAGGTGATGGAGCATTCTATGGACCTAAAATAGACTTCCATTTAAGGGATTGTTTAGGTAGAACATGGCAATGTGGAACAATACAATTAGATATGCAGTTACCTCAAAGATTTGACATAACTTATGTTGGTCAAGATGGTGAAAAGCATAGACCAGTAATGATACACAGAGTTGCTTTTGGAAGTATAGAAAGATTTATAGGTATATTAATAGAACACTATGCTGGTAAGTTCCCAGTATGGTTAGCGCCAACTCAAGTTAGAATACTTCCTATATCAGATAAATATAATGATTATGCTAATGAAGTTAAAGATACTTTATTTGCAAAAGGTATAAGAGTTGAAATAGATGATAGAGCTGAAAAAACAGGATTTAAAATAAGAGAAGCACAACTTCAAAAAATACCATACATGATAATAGTAGGAGAAAAAGAAGAAGCGGATAAGACTATATCTGTAAGATCAAGAGATAAAGGCGAAATAGGAGCTGTATCTGTAGATGAATTCGTTAACACTATAACTGAAGAAGTAGTAAATAGAGTAAATGTAGAACAGTTTTAATTTAATAAAATAAAAATAAAAATCCACTGATATGTAACACTATATCGGTGGATTTTTTAATTAATATTAATTTACGATTTCTTTTTTTATTAAAGATTGTAATTCTTCATGAGTCATAGTCTCCTTGTCATGAAGATACTTAGAAACTATATGTAAGTCATTTATATTATTGTTTAATAGATCTAGAGTTTCCTTATAACAATCCTGGACTATACTATTTGCTTCTTTTTGAACTTGTTCGGATAAAATTGTTTTGATATTTCCATCAATAGTCATAAATCCTAATTTACTCATTCCATATTCACATACCATTTGGTTTGCTATATCTGTTACTTTTTTCAAATCATCCTTAGCACCTGTGGATTGATGATTAAATATTATTTCTTCTGATGCTTTTCCTGCTAATAGAATTTTTATTTTACTCATTAATTCTTCTTTAGTATAAATATATCTATCCTCATCAGGTAGTTGGAGAACATATCCAAGTGCTTCTCCTCTTGGAACTATTGAAATTTTTTGAATAGGACAAATTCCTAAAATATTGCTGACTATAGCATGACCAGCTTCATGATAAGAAACTATTTCTTTTTCTTTTGCTATTAAAGTAGAATTTTTAGATTCTAATCCTGCAATAACTCTTTCTAAAGCTTTATCAAAATGAAGAGCAGTTATAATAGGGCTATTGTCTCTTACAGCAAATATAGCGGCCTCATTTGCAATATTAGATAAATGAGCACCATTGAAACCATGAGTTTTTTTTGCTAGAAGCTCTAAATCAACAGATGCATCTAAAGGTTTATTATTAGTATGAACTTTTAAAATTTCAAATCTAGTGTGGAAGTTAGGTGATCCTATATGAATATGTCTATCGAATCTTCCTGGTCTAAGTAAGGCTTCATCTAATAAGTCAAGTCTATTTGTAGCTCCAACAACTATTACATTAGAATCTTTATTAAAACCATCCATTTCTACTAAAAGTTGATTTAATGTTTGATCTTTTTCATTATTACTCTCTAAGTGTCTTTTTGCTCCTATGGCGTCTATTTCATCAATGAAAATAATACTTGGTGCTTCTTTTCTAGCTTTTTCAAATAAAGTTCTGACACGTTTTGCACCAACACCTACATATTTTTCAACAAACTCAGAACCTGTTACGTTAAAAAATGATGAATTAGTTTCTCCAGCTACTGCTGATGCAAGAAGTGTTTTTCCGGTACCAGGTGGTCCGTAAAATAAAACACCCTTAGGTATTTTAGCACCCATTTTTTTGTACTTATCTGGGAACTTCATAAAATCCACTATTTCAAACAACTCTTCTTTTACTTCGTCAAGTCCAGCTACGTCTAAAAAAGTGGTTTTAGGTTTTGTACTATTTGTATCTTCGTTTTGCGTATCCTTTTCTATTTTTGTTTGTGCAAATACAGGAACAGGATTATTAAATTTTTTAAAGAAATTATTTAACATTTTCATAGACATACACCTCAGATAATAAAAATTATTAATTTATTTTATATTTTCCATAGTTACTAATATTTATTATTTAAATTTTTCCATAAATAAATTATTTATGTGATATTTTTAAGTATAGCCACAAATTGTATAATAATTACTCAATTAAGCAAAATAATAATATAATATAAATAGTAAGTTATAATAATCATTAAATAAAATTAAAAATAAAAGTTAATATATTCTTGACACAATAAAAAATATGTAGTATATTATATGAAGTAGTTAAGAAAAAACAAAGAAGAAGTCCGCTTCTCACCTTGCAACGCAAGTTCGTAAGGTCAATATAAGTTTAACCTTTATTTATAAAGAGGTTATGATTATTATGACTTATATTAGCGGATGATTTAAATATCATTCGCTTTTTTTAATATATATATAAAATTTTGGAGGTGTCCTACCATTAGCAAAGAATTGTCAATGAATGATCAAATAAGAGATAAGGAAATAAGAGTTATCTCAGAAACTGGAGAGCAACTTGGAATAATGTCATCTAAAGAAGCTCAAATATTAGCAAATAATAAAAATTTAGATTTAGTTAAGATTTCACCAAATGCTAATCCACCAGTTTGCAAAATAATGGATTATGGAAAATATAAATACGAACAAGCGAGAAAAGAAAAAGAAGCAAGAAAAAACCAAAAAACAATAACAGTTAAAGAAATAAGACTTAGACCAGGTATTGAATCTAATGACTTACAAACTAAGGCTAACAATGCTATAAAATTCCTTAAAAAAGGAGATAAAGTTAAAGTTGAACTTAGATTCAGAGGTAGAGAATTAGGACATAAAGATATTGGTAAAGAAGTAATGCTTAAATTTATAGATATAGTAAAAGAGTTTGGAGAACCAACAAAAGCCCCAGCATTCGAGGGGAATAATATGGTTGTAATTATAGATCCAAAAAAATAGATAATTAACTGAGAGGAGGAATTTATCATGCCAAAAATGAAAACTCATAGAGGTGCTGCTAAAAGATTCAAGAAGACTGGAACTGGAAAGTTAAAGAGAGCTAAAGCTTTCAAAAGACATATACTAACTAAGAAAAATGCTAAGACTAAAATGAACTTAAGAAAGTCTGCAATAGTTAGTGAAGGTGATGCTAGAAGAATAGCACAATTATTACCATACTAAGATTTAAAACAAAAGACAAAAAATAGATTAACGTAAAGATTATTAAAGGAGGTCACGACGATGGCAAGAGTTAAAAAAGCTATGAACGCTCGTAAAAAGCATAAAAAAGTATTAAAACTTGCAAAAGGATTTATAGGATCTAGAAGCAAATTATATAGACCAGCAAATACTTTCGTAATGAAAGCATTAAAGAACGCATATATAGGTAGAAAGTTAAAGAAGAGAGACTTCAGAAAACTTTGGATACAAAGAATAAACGCTGCAACTAGAATGCACGGATTATCTTACTCAAGATTCATGAACGGATTAAAATTAGCAGGTGTTGAAGTTAACAGAAAGATGTTATCTGAAATGGCTATACAAGATCCTCAAGGATTCGCTCAATTAGTAGAAGTTGCTAAATCAAAATTAGCTTAATTATACGATAAAACGGTAAACTGATATGAAGTTTACCGTTTTTTTATGTAATTTTTTAAGTTTGAATAGAGAATATTATAAATAAAATGTGTATAATATTATTAAGCAAAATAAATGATAATTAAATCAAATCCTCCTATTATTGTTTTTAGGTTAAATTTGGAATATAATAAAATAATGGTTACTAAAGCGTACTTATATAAGGAGGTCAAGAAATTGAAGTCGTTATTAAAAAGGACTATGGGTTACATAAATAATTTAGATCCTGCTCAGATAATGGTAATGGGATTTGCAGCTGTAATATTATTTGGTGCTTTTTTATTGAACTTACCAATAGCAACTAAAAATGGAGAAAGTATAGGATTTTTAGATGCAGTATTTACAGCTACATCTGCAGTGTGTGTTACAGGACTAATTGTAGTAGATACAGCAACATATTGGAGTCATTTTGGTCAAATAGTAATTATAACATTAATACAAGTAGGTGGACTAGGATTTATGACTATAGCCACTATGTTTGCACTTTTAACAAAGAAGAAAATTAATTTAAGAGAAAGACTACTGATTCAAGAATCTTTAAATCAAAGAGATTTATCAGGTATGGTAAAGTTAACTAGATATGTAATATTGATAACTCTTTTAATAGAAGGTATAGGTGCGATTCTATTATCATTTACTTTTATACCACAATTTGGATTAGGTAGAGGTATTTGGTATAGTATATTTCATGCCATATCAGCATTTTGTAATGCTGGATTTGATTTGATGGGTTCTGTTAGTGGACCATTTACATCTTTAACATCATATGTAGATAATTTTATGATAGTTATGACTATATCTATGCTTATAATACTAGGAGGAATTGGATTCCCAGTAATGCTAGATGTGATAAATACTAAGAAATTATCAAGATTGAATATGCATTCAAAGATTGTTTTAGTAACAACATTAATACTTATTGCTATTGGGACAGTATTTATATTTATTGTAGAATTTAATAATCCTAAAACTCTAGGACCATTAAGTATTTTTGGCAAAGCTTTAGCAGCGTTCTTCCAGTCAGTTACAGCTAGAACAGCTGGATTTAATACAATAGATTTGACCTTAATACAAGAAAGTAGTTTATTTATAATGATAATACTAATGTTCATAGGAGCATCTCCAGCATCAACTGGTGGTGGTATAAAAACTACTACGTTAGCATCTCTAGTTATAACAGTTAAAAGCTTTATATCTGGAAAGGCTGATATAGAAGCTTATGAAAGAAGAATAAGTGCTTCAGTTGTAACTAAGGCTGTAGGAATATTCTTTATAGCCATATCACTTGTAGTACTTGGAACTTTAGCACTATCGCTAACTGATCCAGGATTTACTTTAGTTGAATGTGGATTTGAAATAGTTTCAGCAATAGCTACAGTAGGTTTAAGTACAGGGGGAAGCCCTAATTTAACATCAATGGGTAAAATAGTAGTAATGATAGCTATGTTTATAGGTAGAGTTGGATCTTTAACTATTTTTGTGGCATTATTATCAAGAGGAGCTAAGAAAAAGCCACCAGTTAGATATCCAGAAGGAAAAATAATAGTAGGATAAATTATACATATTGAGAGGATAAAATCATGAAACAATATATAGTTATTGGTTGTGGAAGATTTGGTGCATCTGTAGCTACTACAATGCATCTTTTAGGTCATCAAGTTATGGCTATAGATAAAGGTGAAGAAATAATTCAAAATATATCAGATAAAGTTACTCATGCAGCAATTGTTGATGTGACTGATGAAGCTGCTCTAAGATCCCTAGGACTTGGAAATTTTGATGTTGCTATAGTTGCTATAGGTTCGGATATAAGGGCATCTATAATGGCTACACTTATAGCTAAAGAGATGGGTGTAAAGCAAATTGTATGTAAAGCAAAAGATGAATTACAAGCAAAAGTACTTTATAAAATAGGAGCTGATAGAGTTGTATTTCCAGAGAGAGATATGGGAGTTAGAGTAGCTCACAACTTAGTATCAGATAATATATTAGATCATATAGAGTTAGATCCAGAATATTCTATAGTAGAAATTGTTACTCCAAATAAATGGGTAGGAAAAACATTAATCGAGTTAGATTTAAGAGCTAAGTATGAGATAACAGTTCTTGCTATAAAATCTGGTAAAAGGATAAATGTAACACCTTCTCCTCAAGAAGAATTAAAGGCTGGGAGTATATTAGTTGTAATTGGACAAAATAATAATATAAGTTCTATTGCTTCAGAAAATAAGGACTTGATTAGGAGAAGATAATAATCATGACAGTTATGATAAGCAGTAAAGATAATGAAAAAGTTAAATATACAAAATCGTTGCTAAAAACTAAAAATAGAAATAAAGAAAATAAATTTATAATAGAAGGATATAGAATCTTAACCTTAGCAATAGAATGTAATGCAGATTTAGATTATGTATTTATTAATGAAGATTTTGAAAATAAAAAAGAGCATTCTCAATTTTTAGATGTTCTTAAAAATAAAAATATAAAAATATATAAAGCTACAAATAAGATATTTAATGAATTAGTTGACACAGAAAATACTCAAGGTATTTTAGCTGTTGTAGGTTTTAAAAATAGAGATATAGATAATAATATAGAAGATTCGCATAAATTTGTATTGATTTTAGATAGAATACAAGATCCAGGTAATATGGGAACTATAATTAGAACAGCAGATGCAGCTGGTGTAGATGCAATAATAAATTTAAAAGGATGTGTAGATATATACAATCCAAAAGTTATACGCTCAACTATGGGGTCTATTTTTGATATGAATATAATACAATCAACACAAGAAGAGGCTCTTAGAGTTTTGAAAAATAATAATTTTGAAATTGTATCGAGTTATTTAAATACAGATAATTATTATAACACTGTAAGTTATAATAATAAGGTAGCATTAGTTATAGGAAATGAAGCTAATGGAGTTAATGATGAACTAATAAGTATCTCAGACACATTAGTTAAGATACCGATATATGGAAATGCAGAATCTTTAAATGCAGCTATAAGTTCAGCTATATTAATGTATGAGATAAAGAAATCTTTAGTATAGAATATTGTAAGTATATATATTGATATGTTATAATATTGTATCAGTATATACATAAAATATAATTCAAATACAGTGAAAGAGAAAAGTATTTTAGATTAACTTAGTATAGAGATAAGTACCTTGGCTGGAAGTACTTTCTAAGTATTTAAAAGAAGTTCCCTCTGGAGTTTTAAAGCTGAATTAATAGTAGGCTTTAACGTTAAAACGCGTTAAGTTTATACGAGGTGGTTTAGAATATTAATTTTCTAAGCTACTAGGGTGGTACCGCGAAATTATAACCTTTCGTCCCTAGACAGGGATGAAGGGTTTTTTTTATATTTAAATAAGAAAAATTGAAAGGGTGATAAATAGTGCAAGAAAAATTACTTAATCTAAAAGATATCGCTTTAGGTGAAATACAAGATGCTTCTACTATAGAAGAATTAGAAGGTTTAAGAGTAAAATACTCAGGAAAAAAAGGTCAATTAACTGCTATCATGAAAGAAATGGGTAAATTATCGGCAGAAGAAAGACCTGTTGTAGGTAAAGTAGCTAATATAGTTAGAGAAGCTATTGAAGGTGGGATAAACACTAAAAAAGAAGAAATAAAAGCAATAGAAAAAGAAAAACAATTAGCTAGCGAAGTTATAGATGTTACAATGCCAGGTAAGACATTTACAGTTGGTAAAAAACATCCTATAAGCCAAATAATAGATGAAGTATCAGAAATATTTATGGGACTTGGATTTTCAATAGCGGAAGGTCCTGAAGTTGAGACAATAGAAAATAACTTTGATGCATTAAATGCTCCAAAAGACCATCCATCAAGAGATATGAGTGATACATTCTACATAAATAGTGAATTATTACTTAGAACTCAAACATCTCCAGTTCAAGTTAGAACTATGAAGAGTCAGGATTTACCGATAAAAGTAATATCTCCAGGTAGATGTTTTAGATTTGACTCTCCAGATGCTACACATTCACCAATGTTCCATCAAATAGAAGGATTAGTTGTTGGTAAGAATGTTACAATGGCACAGCTTAAAGGAACTTTAGATAACTTCGTTAAGAAACTATTTGGAGAAGAAACTAAAACTAAGTTTAGACCACATAACTTTCCATTCACAGAGCCAAGTGCAGAGGTTGATGTTACATGCTTTAAGTGTGGTGGAGAAGGATGTGCAATGTGTAAACAAGAAGGATGGATAGAAATATTAGGAGCTGGTATGGTTCATCCAAACGTACTAAGAAATTGTGGAATAGATCCAGAAGTATACAGTGGATTTGCATTCGGTATGGGTGTAGAGAGAATTGGTATGCTTAAATATGAGATAGATGATATAAGATTATTATTTGAAAATGATATGAGATTCTTAAATCAATTTTAATTAGGAGGTAGATAATATGTTAGTATCTTTAAAATGGCTTAGAGATTATGTTGATATAGATATGGACACTAAAGAGTTTGCTGACAAAATGACTATGACAGGAACTAAAGTGGAAAAAGTAGATTTCTTCGGAGAAGAAATAGAAAATGTTGTTGTTGGTAAAATACTAGAAATAACAGAGCATCCAAATGCTGATAAATTAATTGTGACTAAAGTTGATGTAGGAACTGAGGTTATACAAATAGTAACTGGAGCTAAAAATGTATCTGTAGGGGATTTTATACCAGTTGCAAGAATAGGTGCGAAGTTACCTGGTGGAATAAAAATTAAAAAAGGTAAACTAAGAGGAGAGCTTTCAGAAGGTATGATGTGCTCTGCTGAAGAATTAGGAATAGATGAGCATTTTGTAGCTGAACATAAGAAAAATGGAATATACATATTAGATCATGAAGATTCTTATGAATTAGGAAAAGATGTAAAAGAAGTAATGGGAATAAATGATGCTTTAATAGAGTTTGAATTAACATCTAATAGACCTGATTGTAGATCTATGATAGGTATAGCTAGAGAAGCTGCTGTAACTATAAACTCTAAATTAAAGTATCCAGAAATAGTTGTAAAAGAAGAAGGACAAGATATAAACTTTGATATAAAAATAGAAAATGAAGACTTATGTAATAGATATTGTGCAAGAACAGTAAAAAATGTAAAGATAGGTCCATCTCCATATTGGATGCAAAGAAAACTTATAGAAGCTGGTGTTAGACCAATAAATAATATAGTAGATATAACTAACTATGTAATGATAGAACTTGGCCAACCATTACATGCATTTGATTTAAGCAAATTAACTACTGGTAAAATAGTTGTTAAAAATGCTCAAGATGGAGAAAAGTTTACTACTTTAGATGAAGTTGAAAGAACTCTAGATAAAGATATGTTAGTTATAACAGATGGAGAAAAATCTTTAGCACTTGCAGGTGTTATGGGAGGACTTAACTCTGAAATAGATGATAATACTACAGAAGTTTTATTAGAAGGTGCAAGCTTTAAGAGAGAAAATATAAGAGCAACATCTAAAAAATTAGGTCTTAGAACTGAAGCTTCAGGAAGATATGAAAAAGGAATAGATACTAACCTTGCAAAAGAAGCTGTAAATAGAGCTGCTCAATTAATAGAAATGTTAGGTTGTGGAACTGTTGATAAAGGAGTAGTAGATATATATCCAACTAAGCCAGAAGTTAAGAAATTAGTAGTTAATCCACAAAGAATAAATAAATTATTAGGTGTAGAAGTGCCTATGGATCAATTTGTAGGAATATTAGAATCTTTAGAATTTAATTGTAACTTAGTTTCTAGTGAAAAATTAGAAATAGAAGTTCCAAGCTTTAGATTAGATATGGAACAAGAAGCAGATGTATTTGAAGAAATCGCAAGAATATATGGATTTGAAAATATACCTTCAGCACAATTAGAAGGAAATGCTACTGCTGGAGTTAAAACTGCTAAACAAAAGTTCATGGATAATGTAAAAAATACTGCTACATCTATAGGATTAAATGAAATATTAACTTATTCATTTGTAAGTCCAAAAGGAGTAGATAAAATACAACTTCCAGAAAATGATCCAAAGAGAAGCTTTGTAACTCTTATAAATCCATTAGGTGAAGAAACTTCAGTAATGAGAACTACAATGATGCCAAGTATGCTTGATGTTTTATATACAAATATATCTCGTAAAGTAGACAGTGCATGTGCATTTGAATGTGGTCACACATTTACTCCACAAAATGGATTACCTAAGGAACATAATCATGTATGTATAGGAATGTATGGCAAAGATGTAGATTTCTTTGCATTAAAAGGTGCTATAGAGGTTATATGTAAGAGTGTTGGATTTAAAGATTATGAAGTAATACCAGAAAAAGAAAATTCAACATTCCACCCAGGAAGATGTGCAAGATTAGAATATAATGGAATGTATGTAGGTACATTTGGAGAGTTACATCCGAATGTAATAGAAAACTATAGTTTAGGTCAAAGAGTTTACATAGCTGAATTAGACCTTGATGTAATATTTGAAAATAGTAGCAATAATATAGTTTATAGCCCATTACCAAAATTCCCATCTACATCAAGAGATATAGCTTTAATAGTTAAAGATGATGTATATGTAAAAGACATAGAAGATATAATAAAATCTAATGGAGCTGGACTTGTTGAAGCTTATAAATTATTTGATGTATATAAAGGTGCACAAATAGAGGAAGGTCATAAGTCAATAGCGTATTCTATAACATATAGAAGTAAAGAAAAAACATTAACAGATGAAGATGTGGCTAAAGTGCATGACGTAATACTAAAAGAATTAGCAGAAAAATTAAATGCAAATTTAAGATCAAACTAACTCATCTGTATAGGGGGGATTAGTGTGAATAATGTTAATAAAGTAACTGTGAAAATTCAAGGTGTAGAGTATCCAATGGTTGGAGATAAACCTGCACATGAGATGATTAAAGTAGCAAGCTATGTTGATCAAGAAATGACAAAAGTTGTAGAAAGTAACCCTAAATTAAGTACAGTTATGGCTGGAATAGTTACTGCTATAAATATAACAGATCAACTGTTTGAATGTGATAATTATAGTAGTGAATTAGCAAAAGAAAATGATGATTTAAGACGTAGAGTAGATCAAACTGATGAGGGTCTTAAGTTAGAAATAAAAAAATTACAACTTCAATTAGACAGTAGAGATAAAGAAATTACTGAAAAAGTATCTAAAATAGAAAGTTTAAATAAATTAATTGAAGAGAAAAATAAAGCGTTAGAAGCAAAAGAGGCTGAAATAGATAACTTAAGTATTTCAACAGAAGGATCTCAATCAGAAGTAGAAAATTATAAATCAGAAATAGAAGATTTAGAAATGCTACTTAAAGGAGCAGAAGAGAGAGCAAAAATTGCAGAAAGCTTATCATCAGAGTTCCAAAATAAAGCATACAAGCTACAATTAAAGTATACTGAATTAGAAAATGAATTGAAATATTTAAGAGCTATGAGATAGTTAGAAATTAGGGGATGTCTAAAATGAGTTAAATCATTCAAAGGCATCCTCTTTTAATTTAAAAATTTAAAGTAAAGTTTATATGTTTTTAATGTATACTTAAGTGGGTATAAAACTTTATTAGACTTAAAAATTAAAATATAGGAAAATAGAAGATACTATTAATATTATAAATTTCCTTGAAGGAGGATCAAAATGAAAGACATAGAATTACTAGCACCTGTTGGTTCCTTTGAAGCTTTAAAGGCAGCTGTACAAAATGGAGCAAATGCGGTTTATTTAGGAGGAAAAGATTTTAGTGCAAGAGCATCTGCAAATAACTTTGATAGAGATGAATTAAAAGAAGCTGTTAGATATGCACATATAAGAAATGTACAAGTTTTTGTTACTGCAAATACATTAATCAAGCAAGATGAAATTGAAAGCTTTGTAGAGTATGCTAAATTTTTATATGATATAGATGTAGATGCAATAATACTTCAAGATATAGGAATTGCAAAATTAATAAAGAAATTACTACCAGATTTTGAATTACATGCAAGTACACAAATGGTAGCACATTCACTAGAAGATGTTAAATATCTTGAAAATGCAGGATTTGATAGAGTTGTACTAGCTAGAGAATTAACGGTAGAAGAAATAAAAGAAATTTGTGATAATACAAGTGTTGATATAGAGGTATTTGTACATGGAGCATTATGTGTATGCTATTCAGGGCAATGTTTAATGAGTAGTATGCTAGGAAATAGATCTGGAAATAGAGGTAGATGTGCACAACCTTGTAGACAAAAATACGAATTAATTGATATACACACAGGAGAAGTAATAAATAGCAATGGAGATTACTTGTTGAGTCCAAGAGATTTAAGTACAATAGAAGAAATAGATAAGGTAATAGATGCAGGAGTTCACTCTTTAAAAATAGAGGGTAGAATGAAAAGACCAGAATATGTCGCAACAGTTATAAGTAGTTATAGAAAGACTGTAGATAACTATTTAAAAAAACATAAAGTAAATGTTTTAGATGAAACTATTAATGATTTATATACTATTTTTAATAGAAAATTTACAAAAGGTCTTATACTAGGTGAAGTAGGTAAAGGTGTAATGAACCCTGAGATTCCTAATAATCAAGGTTTATACGTAGGAAAAGTTTTAGACTTTAATAAAAAGGCTAAAAGGCTAAGATTAAAGTTAGAAAATACCCTTAAAAAAGGCGATGGTATAAATCTAGGAGGAGGAACTATTGGTAGAATAATAAAAGAGGGTGAAATAACTACAATAGCTCATAAGGGAGATATAATTGAATTAGATTTTGTTGGAGAAGCAAGAAAGCATCAAGTAGTATTTAAAACTTCAGACAGTGAGCTTATGGACAGGGTTCAAAGTACGTTCCAACAAGATAAGGAACTAGTGAAAAGCAATATAGATGCCAAGTTAACTATAAAATTAGGTCAAAAGCCAGTATTAACCTTCATAGATTCAAAAGGAAATAAAGCTTCTATAGAAGGCTATAAAGTTGTAGAAGAAGCTATGAAGGTAGCTTTAAGTAAAGAGAAGGTAGAATCTCAGATTCAAAAGCTTGGAAACACTCCATATCAATTAAATAAAATAAATACAATTCTTGATGAAGGTGTAAGTTTACCAATAAGTATAATTAATCAAATGAGAAGAGATTGTATAGATTTATTAAATGAAGAAAGAGTAAAAGTAAAAGATAGAAAATATAAACATGAAAAAATATCATATAGACCAGTTAAGGTTAGAAAAGATGTAAAACCAAAGCTTAGAGTAAAAGTTAAAAACTTAGAACAATTAAAATCTGCATTAGAATGTGAAATAGATGCAGTTTATTATGAAGATATATTAACTTTAGATAAAGCTTTAGAAATGGGGATTAAGTATAATAAAAAGGTTATATATTCATCCCCTAGAATAATTAGAAATAGAGAATACAAGAGTTTAGAAAAAGCTAATAAATTAAATTTAAATGAAGTACAAGTAGGTACATTAGGTGGAATAGATTACTTTAAAGGTAAGAAATTAAGTATAGATTACTTCTTAAATGCATTCAATAGTGAAACAATAAACCATTTTAAAAATGAAGGTGCGCAATCTCTATGTATATCTCAAGAGCTTAATTTACAAGAGATAAAAGAAACTCTACAATATACTGATATGGAAATTGAAGGTGTAGTATATGGATATGCAACCATGATGGTAACTGAATATTGTCCAATGGGAGTTTTAGTTCGTGATTGTAAAAAAGATAAAAGAGCAGCTAAATGTAATCAAAGTATATATGCATTAAAGAGTTTTAAGGGAGATATGTTCAGAATATCTCAAGATATATTCTGTAGAAGTACAATATATAATTCAAATGTTACTTGCATGTTAGATAATTTAGAAGAGATAATAAAATGTGGAATAGATGTGTTGAGATTAGATTTTACACAAGAAAATGGGCGAATGGTTAGAGATATTATAGAAGCTCATACAGAAGTACTAAATAATAATTATAGGTTGGGAGCAAAGGCAACTAATTTATATAATTATTTAGATTCAAAAGGAACTACATCGGCTCATTACTATAAAGGTGTAGAATAAAGATATGAAAAAAATTATATTAATAACTGGTTTATTACTGTTGATAATAACATTAATATCCACAATAGTATTAAAAAGTATATCATCAAGAGATAATAATACACAGTTTGCAGAGAAAAAAGCTGAAGATTTAAATCCAATATCAAAAGAAAGTGCAATAAAAGTATTAAAATCTGAATTCGGTGATGGTGTAATGAATACAATAGAAGATATAGAGGAAGAAAATGATAATTATATCATAGATGTAAATATTAATTTAGGTGCTTCAGAAGAACATACCCACACAGAAGAAGAGTTATCAACAGAAGAAGTAAGTATATCAGAAGATGGAGAGCATATAATCAACTTAGGTATTCACAAAATTAACAAATACACAGGTGAATTAGTATATAACAATTAAACATAATAAATTAATTAAAAATCAATTTATTATTTGGTAAATAAAAAATAGATTCAAATATATCTGTTTTAATGATAAATTTGAATCTATTTACTTAAATATTAATTAACGAATTGATTTTAATATTTCTAATAAGTAATTCCATGTATTTTCAGTAGATTTTATATTTAAATGTTCATTAGGAGTATGAACATCAAACATATCAGGACCTAACGATATAGCTTCAGCATTAGGCATTTTGTCTAATAATAATCCACACTCAAGTCCTGCATGAATTGCCATTATTATAGGTTTTTTGCCTGTTAATTTTTCATAAGTTTCAACACAAATTTTTTCAAGTTCAGATCCCTTTGCATATTCCCAAGCAGGATAATCACTTTCAACAACAAACTTACCACCTAAAGAGTTTGTTAATAAATCCATTCTATTTAAAATGTCATCCTTTAAAGTACTAACAGAACTTCTAACTGCACTTTCAAATAATATTTCATTATCGTTATTAACTACAACACCTAAATTAGTAGAGCTTTCTACAAGACCGTTTATATCCATACTCATAGTTTGAATTCCATTTGGAATTAGATTATACATTTTGATTATTTTATCTTTTAATTCATGCGTGAATACTTTATCAACGTTTGTTTCTTTAACTTCTACAATAAGTCCTGGATCAGAAGTACTAAACTCATGCTTAAATAAACTTTCTATTTTTGATATTTGATTTTTAGTTTCATCAAGTAAGTTTTTATCAATTACTATTACACATTCTGCCTCACGAGGAATAGCATTGTTTTTAGAACCACCATGAATATTAGCTAAATCATAATCAACCTTTAATAAATTTAGAAGTCTACCTAATAATTTATTTGAATTAGCTCTTTGTTTTATGATATCCATACCAGAGTGACCACCTAAAAGTCCTTTTATATCTATTGATAGACCTACTTTATTATCTGAAACTTGAGTATATTCAACTGGTAATGTAGTTTTAGCTGTAGCTCCACCAGCGCAGCTTACTAATATATATCCTTCTTCTTCAGAATCTAAGTTTAATATATACTTAGATTTAAGTTTAGAACTATCTAAATTCATAGCACCAGTCATACCAGCTTCTTCATCTACAGTAACTAAAAACTCTATTTCAGGATGCTCAATAGAATTATCAGCAAGTACTGCCATCCCCATAGCTACAGCAATACCATTATCTGCACCTAAAGTAGTTCCACTAGCGTATATCATACCATCTTCAATTCTTAATTTTAAAGGATCTTTAGTAAAGTCATGAACAGTATCTTTATTTTTTTCACAAACCATATCCATATGACCTTGTAACATAACACAAGGAGCATTTTCATATCCCTTAGTTGCAGGTTTTCTTATTATTATATTTAAATATTCATCTTGAATTGTCTCTAATCCTAAATCCTCCCCAAATTTACGAAGAAAATCACTTATTCCTTTTTCGTTTCCAGAGCCTCTAGGTATTTGAGAAATCTCTTCGAAATATTTAAATACTAATTGAGGTTTTAAATCTTGTAAAACTTTTTCCATAAGATAGAATCTCCTTTATTATAATTTGTATTAAAATACTTATTTTAAGTTAATAATTAAAAAAATACGCTACAAATAATACATGTTTATGTATAATATATAAATAGCTATATAAATAGTATAATACAAATGTACATAAAATAAACGATATAAAAAGAAAGAAAAAATAAAGGAGGAAGTATGAATCAAAAATCATTAAGAGTTTTAGAGTTTAACAAAATTGTTGACATATTAAAGACAAAAGTTTCATCTTCTTTAGGTTTAAAATATATAGAAAACTTAACACCAAGTTCAAATTATGAAGAAGTTAAATATATGCTAGAAGAAACTAGCCAAGCACAGGGAATACTTCTAAAAAGAGGTGGAATAGCTTTAAATGGAATACATGATATAGAAGATAAAGCAAAGAGAGCAGAAATAGGTGCATCTCTAGATCCTGGAAGTTTAATTAAAATAGCAGATACTTTAAGGGGTTCGAGAAATTTAAAAAATACACTATCAAGTAGTGAAGAAGAAGAGTTCAATTATCCAATAATTCAAGGATTATCAAATTCTTTATATGCTTATAGAGATGTAGAAGATAAAATTTATAATGCAATTATAAGTGAGATAGAAATTTCTGATAATGCTTCAACAGAGCTTAGAAATATTAGAAGGAGAATAGTTCAAAAGAACCAATCTATAAGGTCTAAACTAAATTCTATTATTACATCAACTACATATCAAAAGTACTTACAGGATGCAATAATATCTGTTAGAGGAGATAGATTTGTTGTTCCTGTAAAAGCAGAATACAGATCATATGTGTCTGGAATTATTCATGATCAGTCATCATCAGGAGCAACTTTATTTGTAGAGCCTATGAGTATAGTAGACATGAATAATGAACTTAGACAATTAAGGTTACAAGAACAAGAAGAAATAGAAAGAATATTAGCAGAACTATCAGCAATTGTAGGTGAAATTAGTCATGATATAATTTCAAATCAAGAAATACTAGGAAAATTGGATTTTGCATTCGCAAAAGGTAAATTATCTATATCTATGAAAGCTGTTGAGCCTAATTTAAATAATGATAAATATATAAATATAAAAGCAGGAAGACATCCACTTTTAGATGCAGAAACTGTTGTTGCTAATAACATTTACTTAGGAAGAGAGTTTCATACATTACTTATAACAGGACCTAATACAGGTGGTAAAACTGTAACTATAAAAACAGTAGGTTTATTTGCTTTAATGACTCAAAGTGGACTTCATATACCAGCTAACTATGGAAGTAGCATGTGTGTATTTGATAATGTATTTGCAGATATTGGTGATGAACAAAGTATAGAACAAAGCTTATCTACATTTTCTTCTCATATGACTAATATAGTTTCTATACTAAGAGATGTAACTGAAAATTCATTAGTTATATTTGACGAACTAGGTGCAGGAACTGACCCAATGGAAGGAGCTGCTTTAGCTATTGCAATATTAGAAGATGTAAAGATGGCTGGTGCAACTTGTATAGCTACAACTCACTATACAGAGCTTAAAAACTATGCTTTAACAAAAGAAGGCGTAGAAAATGCTGCAGTTGAATTTGATGTAGAAACATTAAGTCCAACATATAGGCTTCTTATGGGGATACCAGGAAAGTCAAATGCATTTGCAATATCTAAGAAATTAGGTTTAAGTGATTATATAATTTCAAGGGCTAGAGAATTCATAGATGATAGCAATATAGAATTAGAAGATGTTCTTCAAGAAGCAGAAAAAAGTAGGCTTAAAGCTATTGAAGAAAGAGAAGAAGCAGAAAAGCTAAAATTAGAAATAGAAAAAGTTAAGAAAGAGTATGATGAACGATTAGAAAAAATTATATCTCAAAAAGATAAGATGATAGAACAAGCTAAATCTGAAGCATTTAGAATAACTAGAGGTGCTAAAGAAGAAGTTGATAGTATAATAAAAGAGCTTAGAGCTATGGAAAATGAAATGGCTTCTAAAGAGAAAAATCGTAAAATAGAAGCTCTTAGAAAAGAATTAACAAACTCTATGGGGGCACTTCAGCCAACTGTTGAAAGTATGATAGTTCCAAAAGTTGCAAGTAAAGAAATTAAGAACTTAAAACCAGGAGATGAAGTTAAAGTAATAACTTTAAATCAAAATGGTAGTGTAATATCTGTTGATGATAAGAAAAAAGAAGCAGTAGTTCAAATCGGTATAATGAAAATGACTTTACCATTTAAATCATTACAAAGAGCTAAGGCTGAAGCAAAAACTACCGTAACAAAAGGAACTAGAAATATAATTAAGTCTAAATCAGGTAGAGTTAAGAGTGAAGTTGACCTTCGTGGTATGACATTAGAAGAAGCTATAATGGAAGTTGATAAATACTTAGATGATGCATGTGTAGCAGGGCTTGAATATGTTACAATAATACATGGTATAGGTACGGGAGTACTTAAGTCTGGGCTTCAAGATGTACTTAAGAAAAATAAACATGTTAAATCTCAAAGACCTGGTCAATATGGTGAAGGTGGAGCAGGTGTAACCATAGCTGTATTAAAATAATTTAAAAAGAGGTTTTTAATTATGATAATAGTATCAGCATGCTTATTAGGTATAAATTGTAAGTATAATAATTTAAATAATGATAATCAAAAAGTAAGAGAATATTTAAATGGAAAAGAATTTGTAATCGCATGCCCAGAACAGTTAGGAGGACTTAGTACACCTAGAAATCCTTCTGAAATTATTAATATAAGTAAACAAGAGGTTAGCAGATGTAAAGTTATTAGCAATAAAGGTGAAGATGTAACTGAAAACTTTGTAAAAGGTGCTAAAGAGACGTTAAAAATTGCGAAACTATACAATTGTAAAGAAGCCATAATGAAGGATGGAAGTCCTTCATGTGGCTCTAAATATATATATGATGGTAGTTTCACGGGAAAAAAAATTCTTGGTGAAGGAATTACATCAGCATTACTTAGAAAAAATAATATAAAAGTAATTAGTGAAAACGAACTATAATGGCTAAATATCTTGAAAAAACTCAAGATTTGATTTACCATAAGAAGATAAGAGAAAGAGAGAGGAGCAATGACATGCAAGATTTCAAGGTAGCAATAGGAAATTGCCTTAAAGAAAAGATAGACGATTTATCTTTAGAAGAAATATTAGGACTTATAGAAATACCACCAAATAAAGATATGGGTGATTATGCTTTCCCATGTTTTAAATTAGCTAAGGTATTTAGAAAAGCTCCTAACATGATAGCAGCAGACTTAGCAGAAAGTATAGAAGCAAAAGGAGATATAGCAAAAGTTATGCCAATGGGCGGATACGTAAACTTCTTTGTTAATAAGTCTCAATTAGCTACTAATGTTATAAATGATGTATTAACTCAAAAAGATGCATACGGAAAATCAAAATTAGGTGAAGGTAAAACTGTAGTAATAGATTTTTCATCTCCTAACATAGCAAAGCCATTCCATATAGGGCATATAAGAACAACTGTTATAGGAAATGCTTTATATAAAATATACGATTCACAAGGATATGATACTGTAAGAATAAACCACTTAGGAGATTACGGAACTCAATTTGGAAAACTTATAGTAGCATTTAAATTATGGGGAGATAAGGATGCAGTAGAAGCTAATCCAATCCCAGAACTATTAAAATTATATATAAGATTCCATGACGAAGCAGAAGAAAAGCCAGAGATGGAAGATGAAGCTAGAGCATGGTTTACAAAATTAGAAAATGGAGATCCAGAAGCTAAAGAATTATGGCAATGGTTCAGAGATGAAAGTTTAAAAGAATTTGCTAGAGTTTACGATTTATTAGATATACAATTTGACTCTTATAATGGAGAAAGTTTCTACTCAGATAAAATGGATACTGTAATAGAAACTATAAAAGAAAAAGGATTATTAAAAGAATCTCAAGGTACAAATGTTGTTGATCTAGAAGAATATAACATGCCACCAGCACTTATAACAAAAAATGATGGATCTACATTATATATGACAAGAGATTTAGCTGCAGCTGTATATAGAAAGAATACATATAATTTTGATAAGTGTATATATGTAGTTGGTTCACAACAATCATTACACTTCCAACAATTATTTAAAGTTTTAGAACTTGTAGGTTTTGAATGGGCTAAGGATTTAGTTCATGTTCCATTTGGAATGGTTGCATTAGAAGAAGGAACTATGTCTACTAGAAAGGGTAGAGTAGTATTCTTAGAAGATGTTTTAAAACAAGCTATAGAAAAGACTAAAGAAACTATGTTAGCTAAAAATCCAGATGCTAAAAATGTTGATGAAATAGCTAAGCAAGTTGGAGTTGGAGCAGTAGTATTCCAAGAATTATCTAATAGTAGAATAAAAGATTATACTTTCTCTTGGGAAAGAACATTAAGCTTTGAAGGTGAAACTGGACCATATGTTCAATATACACATGCTAGATGTTGTGCAGTTTTAAGAAAAGCTAATGAAGAAGTAAGTGCAGATATAGACTATAACTTATTAACTAACGAAGATAGTGTTGAAGTATTAAAGACTATAGCATCATTTAATAATAGTATAGTATCTGCTATGAATAGAAATGAACCACATATAGTAACGAGATTTGTTTTAGATTTAGCTCAAGCATTTAATAAATTCTATCATGACAATCCAATATTAGTAGATGATGTTGAGACTAGAAAAGCTAGACTTGCTTTAGTTGCTGTAACTAGACAAACTCTAGAGAATGGACTTAAATTATTAGGAATGCAAGCACCAGAGAGAATGTAATTAGTGTTTTAGTGCTTGTTATAACGGAGGCGTTCGGGCTGATATAATATATCCAAAGCATGCAGCTGAAAATGCTGAAAATGTAATTGGATATATTTATATCAGCCCTTCGCTACGTTATAAAATATACTACTTTAAGTAAATAATAAATAAAGTGAGAACATATACACTTATTTGAGAGCGTTGTTATAAGGTATATTATGAATAATTGTTGATAAGAATAATTATTATAAGGTATTACGAGGAGTGTAATATTTATGAAAGATAATATTATAAAAAAGTGTTATTTATCGGCTTTCGATGTAAATGATAAAAATCTTAGAGATTTGATTATTGTGAATACTAAATGTTTAGTAGATGATGGGAAGAATAGATGTGTTTTTGTTGATGTTAATAGACTAAAAGATGAGTTGATTTACTTTAAGTTTTATGGTGAAGCTTTAAGTTACAACTCTATTTTAAACTTGATATTACCTGTAATACTTGCTAATACAAATATTGATAGATCTCAAGATGAGTCTATTTCCTTAATCCAGAAATATGCTAAGTACTTTAAAAAAGAAATTAAAATGTTTGATTTTATATTAAGTGCTGTTATTTATAATGGTGTTATACATAGTTTGATTGAAAATAAAAATATAGAATATGAAGAGTTATTGCAAAGCGCTAAGGAGAGAATAATAGGGCTAGCTATAAATTTAGAAAAACCTCAAATGATTAAGTTTCAAATGAGTAGAATTAATACATTACAAATTATAGATAAATTTATAGATGGAAAATATGAAGATTATGATGATAATAATATAGTTTCTACAATTTTAAATATATTATATGATATTTATATTGAAGATAGACAGCCTGTTAATGATGGTATTATGAGTATAAAAAAATCTATATTATCTATTCTAGGAGTTGAAAGTGACCTAAATATAGAGAATATAGATTTTATTAATTCAATGTCTGAATACATAACAAAATTAAGGTTATATAAAATCAATAAAAAGATATACGATAAAACATCTGACCCTAGAAGCTTAATTAAATTAAATGAAAATGATGTTTATGTAGATCCTATATTTAACCAAATTCAGGTTGTTTCAAAAGAATTTAGTGAAAATATACTTAGCGTAAAGATAAAAGCTAAATCTGGAATCTATACATTAAAATTTAAAAAGTCTTAAAATTAATTATTAGCTTCTAGATAATTTATGAAAGCTTCTTCTGAAGTCTCAGTTAAGAAGCATAACTCTTTTACTATACTATTTCTAAGTTCAATAAAATCATTAAGGTTTGTATTTTCAGTAGTAAATTCTAGTGCTTTTATTATAAGCAATAAGTCCCTTTTTGATAATGAATTGATAGATACGTGGTCGATTAATTCCATAATAAACTTCCTTTCTTAAATATATAGTAACTAATAAACTAATATTCTACAAAATGTAATAAAAACCCTTTTAAAAAGTAGAATTTTGATAGTTTATATAAATTATTTTAACTTAAATAGCAAATAAAATATAGACAATATTGATAAAGAGGTGAAATATTTGAAAATATTATTAACCACATTAAATTCTAAGTTTATACATACAAACTTAGCAATTAGATATTTAAAAGAATTTGTAAGAGATTTAACTTCAGTAGACATAAGAGAATATACAATAAATAATGATTTAGATTATATATTAAAGGATATATATAGAAATGATTATGATATTGTACTTTTTTCGACATATATATGGAATGTATATGATATAGCTAAAGTTTGTGAAAACTTAAAAAAGGTAAAACCGAGCATAAAGATAGCTTTAGGTGGACCAGAGGTAACTTATGATAGTACTGATGCTATGAAGAAATATCCTTTTATAGACTACATACTATGTGGAGAAGGAGAATTGGTATTTAGAGATTTAGTAGAATATTTTCTAGATAAAAGAAAAATAGAAGATGTAGAGGGTATTGTATATAGAAATAATGATGAGATAATAACTAATAAACCTAAAGCATTATTGCAAAACTTAGATGAGATACCAAGCCCTTATGAAAACTTAGATCCAAAAGAATATGAAAATAGAATCGTTTATTATGAAACATCAAGAGGGTGTCCTTTTAATTGTCAATATTGCTTATCTTCAACACTAAAAGGATTAAGATATTTTAGTATAGATAGAGTAAAAAGAGATCTAAAGAAATTAATCGATGCTAGAGTTTCTCAAATTAAATTTATAGATAGAACATTTAATGCTAACAAAAAGTTTGCTCAAGAGATCATGAAGTTCCTTATGGAGAATGATAATAACTATACAACATATCATTTTGAAGTTACAGCTCACTTATTAGATGATGATACTTTAGAGTTTTTAAAAGATTGTAAAGAAGGATTATTCCAGTTTGAAATAGGGGTACAATCTACTAATCAAAAAACATTAGATGCAGTTGGAAGAAGAGATGATTTTAAAAAATTATCTTATGTTGTTCAAAAAGTTGCATCTTATAGAAATATACACCAGCATCTAGATTTAATTGCAGGTCTTCCTTATGAAGATTATGCTAGTTTTGAAAACTCATTTAATGATGTATTTAATTTAGGTATAGAGCATCTACAATTAGGTTTCTTAAAAATGATAAAAGGTACAGGTGTAAGAAATACAGCTAAAGAGCATGGATATAAATATAAAGATTATGCACCATATGAAATTTTATATAATGATTATATAACTTATGACCAAATATTAAAGTTAAAAGATATAGAAGAGATATTAGAGAGATACTACAACTCTAAAAACTTTGTATTATCAATGAGATATATAATAAAGAATTTTTATAGTAAAAGTCCATTTAAATTCTTTGAAGAGTTTGCAACATATTTTGATAAAAATGGATATTTTGACATGGCACAAGGAAAAAATCAATTATATAAGATATTATTAGATTTTTATAATGAAAAAATAAATGTAAATAATGAACTATTTAATGATATACTAAAGTACGATTATATATCATTAGGAAAGACATCTAATTTACCACAATTTTTCAATAAGGTAGAAATGGAAGATTTTAAAAATAGATGTCATATATTTTTACAAGATCAAGACAATGTGAAGTTATATCTACCTAAGTTTGAAGATACTCCAGCCAAGTTTATGATAAAGTATGTTCATTTTGAGCCTTTTAATTATAATGTAATAGAGTTAAAAGAAGATATACATAAAAATATACAACCTAATGAAAATGTAATTTTATTTGTATATGATGACAAAAAGATTTTTGAAAAGTCAAAATCATATAGTGTAATGATTTAGGAGGTTAATATGAAGTTTAGGATTGAAAAATATTTATTAAAAAAAGCAGATGAATTAGCTTTCATAACAATAAAAAATGATGGAGACTTTAAGCTACAAGGCTATACACTACCAAGTGGAGGACTTGATGTACCTATAAAAAATGAGGTACTTGTAAAAGGTATAAAAGAAAATACTGCTCAAGAAGGAATAAACTCAATGTCTATAGCAGATGCTATGATATACATTATGGGGATTGATAGTAATTTTAAGTATAATGATGAATATAGAAAGTTTCTTAAAGCATTAGAACAGAATATAAACTTAGATTTAAAAGCTTATATGGGATATATGTCTAGAAAATATTTTGAAATTGGTGAAAGTACAGATTCTTTAATATATCTAAAAGCACTTATAACAATGTTCCCAGAAGATTTAGAAGGAATGTATCACTATGCTATAGTATGTCAAGAACTAGCACAACAATATCAAAAAGACTCAGATAATGATGGAATGAATAATTTCTTACTTGAAGCATTAGATAAACTTGAAAAAGTAATAGATTTAGATGAAAGTTTTGCACTAGCATACTATCACTTAGGATATCATTATTATAATCAAGGACAATATATAAAAGCCAAAGTTATTTGGGAAGAAGCTTTAAAATTAGGGTTAGAAGATGATTTAATAGCAGAGGTTCAAGAAAATATCGGTAAAATGGATTTTAAAGTTCAATACGAAGAAGGATATAGCTTAGTATTCCAAGGAAGAAATGAAGAAGCATTAGAAAAATTATTACCATTGGAGGCAGAGCATTCTGATTGGTGGAACTTATTGTTTATGATAGGTCTTGCATATAAAAATATGAATGAAATAGAAGATGCTAAATCTTATTTTGAAAGAATATTAATATTAAAGCCTCATCAAGTTGACACTATGGTTGAATTAGGACTTTGTGAAGCAGCATCATATAATTTAGAAAAAGCGATAGAACACTTTAGCACAGCTGCAAAAATAAAGGAAGATCCTGAAGTATTATGCAATTTAGGTATGGCATATTTAAATAATGGAGAATTAGATGAAGCTATTTATTATATAGAAAGAGCATATGAATTAGATCCACAAGATGAAATAACAGTAGCATGCTTAAGAGAATTAGATAATTATAGATAATTGAAATAAAAATAGATATTATTAAAGTTCATTTTAATAATATCTATTTTTTATTAAAAAAATTTTATCTGGTATAAAATAATTAAAAAAATATATAATATTTGAGGCAGTAATTACGGTAAAAGATATAATTCAACGATTTAAAAGTAAAGCTTATAAATATAAAAGAGAGAGATTTATATCAATTTATCAAAATGATAGATAAAAATAAAAATAATATAATACATTGAAAGGAAATAGTGTTAATATTATATATGAGATCGCAATTAATAGGAAAATTAGATAATATAATTAATCATTTAAACTGTAACCTTTAACATTATTTATGTATGTTTCAAACATAAGACATTAAATTGTTGTAATGGATTTAAAATACCTATTTTATTGACTTACAAATCAGACAAACCACAATCAAAACTATATTCTATAATATATGAAATACTTATATCTAATCATATCTGATATTTATTAAACTCAAATCAAATCATAAAGTTATAAAAGTAAATTATAAAATAATGAAAAATATAAAATATGAAAGATAAGAAAATGTTTTCTGCAATGTTTTAACAAGGTAAATTTTGTTAAAAAAATATTTAAATTTTTTACCAAGCAATAGCAATTTAGTATATAATCAAATTAGGGTTTTATTAAGACATATTATAATGAGTATCACCTAGGGGGATTTTAAAATTAGAATCAAAAGGGGATAGAGATATGGATAAAAAAGCAATGACTATTGACTTAAACAGTCAAATATTATTAGACAAGGCTGAAAAAGATGGCGTAGAAACAATGTATGACAGAAAAATAGGCTTTAAAAATCAATGTGGATTTGGTTTGCAAGGTACTTGCTGTAGAAACTGTGGTATGGGACCATGTAGAATAAGTCCAAAAACTCCAAGAGGGATATGTGGAGCTGATGAACATGTTATAGTTGGTAGAAACTTTGCAAGAATGGTTGCAGGTGGAACAGCAGCTCACTCTGATCATGCTAGAGATATAGCTCATACAATGGCTTTAAGTTCAAGAGACGGTAATTATACTATAAAAGATGAAGTTAAATTAATAGCTTTAGCTAAAGAATGGGATGTTGAAACTGAAGGCAGAGATATATATGATATAGCTCATGAAGTTGCTGATGTTGCTTTAATGGAATTTGGTAAACCACATGGTGTAGCAAGGTTCTTAAAAAGAGCTCCTAAACAAAGACAAGAACTATGGAAAAAACTTGGTATAGAACCAAGAGCTATAGATAGAGAAATTGCAACAATAATGCATTCAACTCATATAGGATGTACAGCAGATATAGATAGCTTAATGCAGATGTCATTAAGAACTGCTTTAGCAGATGGTTGGGTTGGATCAATGATAGGTACACAATTTAGTGATATATTATTTGGAACACCAACAGTTAGAGAATCAGAAGCAAACTTAGGTGTTTTAGAAGAAAATAAAGTAAATATAATATTACATGGTCATGAACCTTCATTATCTGAAATGATAGTTTTAGCATCAGAAGATCCAGAATTAGTAGAATTAGCTAAATCTGTTGGAGCAGATGGAATAAACTTAGCAGGCATGTGTTGTACTGGTAATGAGGTTACTATGAGACATGGTGTAAAAACTGCAGGGGACTTCCATCAACAAGAATTAGCAATAGTTACAGGTGCTGTAGAAGCTATGATCGTTGATGTACAATGTATATTCCCAGCACTTGCAAGAGTAGCAGACTGTTATCATACAAAATTCATAACTACATCTCCAAAAGCAAAAATAACAGGATCTACATATATGGAATTCAAAGAAGAAGATGCGTTTAATATAGCTAAAGAGATAGTTAGAACTGCTGTATTAAACTTCCCTAATAGAGACAAATCAAAAGTTTTAATCCCAGAACATAAATCAAGCTCAGTAGTAGGGTTTAGTACTGAAGCGATAGTAGGACAATTAGATAGAGTTGTAAACTCTCAAATAGATCCAGCAGGAACTGTAAAACCATTAGCTGACTGTTTAAAATCAGGAGTATTAAGAGGAGCAGTTGCTGTTGTTGGATGTAATAATGCTAAAGGTGTTTCTAACTTAGCACACACAACTGTTATGAAGGAATTAATTAAGAATGATATATTAGTTGTTACTACAGGATGTGGAGCGTCAGCAGCGGGAAAATTTGGATTAATGGCAAAAGATGCTGCTAAAAAATATGCAGGTAAAGGATTAGCAACTGTATGTGAATTAGCAGATATACCACCTGTACTGCATTTAGGTTCATGTGTTGACTGTAGCCGTATACTAGATGTTGTAGGTGCAACAGCTAAGTACTTAGAAATGGATTCATCTGATTTACCAGTAGCAGGTGTTGCTCCAGAGTGGATGTCTGAAAAAGCTGTTGCTATAGGAACTTATGTTGTTGCAACAGGTATAGACGTTTATTTAGGAATAATGCCTCCAGTAGGTGGTTCATCTAGAGCAGTAGAAATATTAACTAAAGAAATGGAAGATATGGTTGGAGCTAAATTTATAGTTGAAGAAGACCCTGTATTATTAGCTCAAAAAATAATAGAAGGAATAGAAAAGAAACGTGTTCACTTTGAAGCTTTAGTAGAAGAAAAAGTGCTTCAAGGAGCAGAAGCTTAAGATTTAAGTTTTATTATAAAAGAATATAATCAGGTAAGATACATATTATGTGTCTTACCTATAGATATATATAAAATAATAAGATCTAAAAGTATTAGACAGAAGGTGGTAGAATATGAAAATAGCAGTTACAGGTAAAGGTGGAGTAGGTAAAACAACTTTTTCTTCAATGCTTTCTAGAATGTTTGCTGAAGATGGATATAGAGTTGTTGCTGTAGATGCAGATCCAGATGCAAATTTAGCATTAGCTTTAGGATTTCCAAGAGATGTTTATGAATCTATAGTACCTATATCAGAAATGAAAAAGTTAGTTTCAGATAGAACAGCAGCAGAAACAGGAACATTTAATAAGATGTTTAAATTAAACCCAAAGGTAGATGATATTCCACAGACATATTGTCAAGAGTATAATGGTGTAAGATTATTGACATTAGGAACTGTTGACTCAGGAGGTTCGGGATGTGTTTGTCCTGAACATGTATTATTGAAAAGACTTTGCAGCCATTTAATAATACAAAATAAAGATGTAGTCGTTATGGATATGGAAGCTGGAATAGAACATTTAGGTAGAGGAACTGCGCAAGGTGTAGATGCTTTTATAGTAGTTGTAGAACCAGGAGAAAGAAGTTTACAAACATATAGAAAAGTAAAAAAACTTGGAAAAGATATAGGTGTTAATCAAGTTTTTGTTGTTGGAAATAAGATAAGAAATAAAGAAGATGAAGATTTTATTATAAGTAACTTAGAAGATGGGGAAGCTTTAGGATTTATATACTATAATCAAGATGTTATAAACTCTGATAGATCAAATCAATCACCATATGATGTAAGTATTAAAACTAAAGAAGAGATTAAAACAATCAAAGATAAATTACTTGAGATAAAAGAAAGTAAGAAGCAATTAAGTTTATAAACACTTACATAAGTGTATTAAAATAAAATTAAAATTTATGGGGAGGATTCAATTATGGGATTTAAATCTGATATTGAAATTGCACAAGAAGCACAACCTCAAGATATAAGAGAAATAGCAAAAAAATTAGGGTTAGAAGAAGATGATATAGAATTATATGGTAAGTATAAAGCTAAAGTGGATTATAACTTACTTAAAAGAGATAATGGTGGTAAAAAGGCTAAGTTAATATTAACTACAGCTATAAATCCAACTCCTGCAGGAGAAGGAAAAACTACAACAACAATAGGTGTTGCAGATGGATTAGCTAAGTTAGGTGAAAATGTATTAGTTGCTTTAAGAGAGCCATCTTTAGGACCTGTATTTGGTATTAAAGGAGGAGCAGCAGGTGGAGGATATGCGCAAGTTGTTCCAATGGAAGATATAAATTTACATTTTACTGGAGATTTCCATGCTATAGGAGCTGCAAATAACTTATTAGCTGCAATGTTAGATAATCATATACATCAAGGAAATGAATTAGGAATAGATTCAAGAAGTATAACTTGGAGAAGATGTGTTGACATGAATGATAGACAACTTAGAAATATTGTTGATGGACTTGGTGTTAGAGCTGATGGTGTAGCTAGACAAGATGGATTTGATATAACTGTTGCTTCTGAGGTAATGGCTGCTTTCTGTCTAGCTAGTGATATAACAGACTTAAAAGAAAGACTTGGAAGAATTATAGTAGGATATAATTTCCAAGGGGAGCCTGTAACTGCAGGACAACTAAAAGCTAATGGTGCAATGGCTGCTTTATTAAAAGATGCATTAAAACCAAATTTAGTTCAAACTTTAGAAGGAACACCTGCATTTGTTCATGGTGGACCATTTGCAAATATTGCACATGGATGTAACTCAGTTATAGCTACAAGAATGGCTATGCATTTTGCAGATTATGTAGTAACAGAAGGAGGATTTGGTGCAGATTTAGGTGCTGAAAAATTCTTAGATATAAAATGTAGAATGGCAGATTTAAAACCAGATGCAGTTATAATCGTTGCTACAGTTAGAGCTTTAAAATATAATGGTGGAGTTCCAAAAGATCAATTAAATAAAGAAAATTTAGAAGCTCTTGAAGCAGGACTTCCAAACCTATTAAAACATGTTGAAAATATAACTCAAGTATATAAATTACCGGCGGTTGTTGCTATAAATGAATTTCCAACAGACACAGAACCAGAGGTTAACTTAGTAAGAGAGAAATGTAAGGAACTAGGCGTTAATGTAGCACTATCTCAAGTTTGGGCAAAAGGTGGAGAAGGTGGAATAGAGTTAGCTAAAGAAATTATTAGATTAACTAGTGAACCAAATGAATTCCAATTCTGCTACGAAGATGATTTAAGTATAGAAGAAAAAATAAATGCAATAGCTACTAAGATATATGGCGCTGATGGTGTTGACTTTACACCTCAAGCTAAAAAAGAATTAGATAGATTAGAAAGTTTAGGATTTGGAAAAATGCCTATATGTATGGCTAAAACTCAATATTCTTTAACAGATGATCAAACTAAACTAGGTAGACCAACAGGATTTAGAATAACAGTTAGACAATTAACTGTTTCAGCTGGTGCTGGATTTATAGTTGCTTTAACTGGTGCAATAATGAAAATGCCAGGTCTTCCAAAAGTTCCAGCAGCTGAAAAAATAGATGTTGATGAGAATGGAGTAATATCTGGATTATTCTAGTACTTGATAAGAACATAGGTTAAGGTAGTACATTTGGTACTACCTTAATTAAAATAGAGACCTTTTGTAGAATTAGGGGGAATTTTAATGAGTATATCAGGAAAAACTTGTGGAGAATTTGTAGAAGTTCTAGCTTCTAAAGCACCAGTTCCAGGTGGTGGAGGTGCATCAGCTTTAGTTGGAGCAGTTGGTATGGCTTTAGGTAGTATGGTATGTAACCTTACTATAGGTAAAAAGAAGTATGCAGAATATGAAGATAGTGTAAAAGAAATATTAAATAAAGCATCAGAACTAGAAAAAGATTTATTGGAAATGATAGACAAAGATGCAGAAGGATTTTATCCACTATCTCAAGCTTATGGACTTCCTACATCAACTGATGAAGAAAAGAAAATAAAGGAAGAAACTATGCAAAAAGCCTTAAAGGTTGCATGTGAAGTTCCTATAAATATAGTAAGAGCATGTTATAAGGCAATAAAATTACATGAAGAATTAGTTGATAAAGGATCTAGACTTGCTATAAGTGATGTAGGAGTAGGAGTTCAATGTTTAAGAGCTGCTATACTTGGAGCAGAGTTAAACGTTGTTATAAATGTTAACTCTATAAAAGATCAAGAATACATAAATAAAGTCAATGCGGAAATGAAAGAACTTATAGAAGATGGAGTTAAAATTTGTGATGAAGTATTTAAAAAGGTAGAGATTGCTTTAGGAAAATAAATAAATTTTATATTTAAGGGGGATCTTGAAAATGGAAGTATCAGTAGCTAAAGGTCAAATAATAAAAGGGAAACCAGTAGCAGATGAAATGAGCGAAAATTTAATAAAAGAGGTTAATGAATTAAGTAAAGAGGGTATAATACCTAAATTAGCTATATTAAGAGTTGGAGAAAAAGCTAATGATTTAGCTTATGAAAGAGGAGCACTTAAGAAATGTGAAACAATAGGTATTGAGACAGAGGTAATTGTTTTAGAAGAAGGTGTTACTCAAGATCAATATATAGAAGCTTTAGAAGATCTAAATAAAAATCCAAAAATAAATGGGATATTAACATTTAGACCATTACCTAAAGGTATTGATGAAGAAGTTATAAAGCATGTTATAGACCCTAAAAAAGATGTGGATTGTTTCAACCCATTAAATACAGCGAAAGTAATGGAAGGAGATAAAACAGGATTCCCACCATGCACTCCTACAGCAGTTGTTGAAATATTAAAACATTATAATGTGGATTTAAATGGAGCTAACGTGGCTGTACTTGGTAGATCTATGGTAGTTGGAAAACCGGTAGCAATGCTTTTATTAGGTGAAAATGCTACTGTTAATATATGTCACTCTAGAACTAAGAATTTATCAGAAGTAACATCTAAAGCTGACATACTAGTTGCTGCTGTTGGTAGAGCTAGAATGGTAACTCCTGAGTATATAAAAGAAGGTGCGGTAGTAATAGATGTTGGTATAAATGCTAAACCAGAAGGTGGAGGAATTTGTGGAGATGTTGATACAGATTCAGTAATAGAAAAAGCATCTATGATAACACCAGTTCCAGCAGGTGTAGGATCAGTAACTACATCTGTACTTGCAAAACATGTTATAAAAGCTTGTAAGTTACAAAATAATAAATAGATGTACTTTTAAGGGGGAATAAGGGTATGGTAATTTCTGATAAAAAGCCGATAGAAGAAGTATTAGGTTTCTTAGAAGGTGCTCAAAATATTATATTAGTTGGATGTAACCAATGTGCTGCAACTTGTAAAACTGGTGGAGAACCAGAATTACAAGCTATGAAGGAAAATTTAGAGGCTAATGGAAAAACTGTATTAGCTTGTAAAGTAATAGATCCTTGCTGTAACCTTTTGCAATGTAAAAAAGATTTAAAAGCTGTTAAAGAAGAGTTAAAGGAAGCTGATGCTATATTATCTTTAGCTTGTGGAGATGGAACACAAACTATAGTTAAAAATACTAAAAATATGCCTGTATACCCAGCAAATAATACATTATTCATAGGTGAAGTTGAAAGAGTTGGTCAATATGAAGAAGCATGTAAAGCCTGTGGAGAGTGTGAGCTAGGATGGACTGGTGGAATATGTCCAGTAACTATGTGTGCTAAAGGATTAATAAATGGTGCATGTGGTGGAGCTAAAGATGGAAAATGTGAAATAAGCCATGAAAATGATTGTGCATGGGTTAGGATATATGAAAGACTTAAAGATTTAGGTCAATTAGATAACTTAACTAAAGTTAGACCGCCAAAAGATTATTCAAAACAAAATAATCCAAGAAGTTTAGATCTAAAGAAAAAAGCACAAGAAGCTGCTAAAGCTGAAGCTTAATAACTTTTAAAGGTTAAAAAGGGGGATTTTATAAATGAGCTTATTACAAGAAGTATTAGAAAGAGGCGAATTTGCAATAACTGCTGAGATGGCACCTCCAAAAGGTACAGATCTTTCTCACCTTTTAGAATGTGCAAAAAAATGTGTTGGTAGAGTTCATGCTACTAATGTAACAGATTTCCAATCAGCAGTTATGAGAGCAACTTCTCTTGCTACATGTAAAATGTTAAAAGATATAGGGCTTGAACCAGTAATACAAATGACTGGTAGAGATAGAAATAGAATTGCTATAGAAGGTGAGATGCTTTCAGCTGGTGTATTTGGAATAGAAAACTTACTTGCTTTAACAGGAGACCATACTTGTGTTGGAGACCATCCACAAGCTAAAAGTGTATTTGATTTAGATTCTGTAAGTATATTAACTACAGCAACTACATTAAATAGTGGTGTAGATAGTGTTGGACTAGAGCTAAAAGGAAAAACTAATTTCTACTTAGGTGCATCAGTTACGCCTGAATATGCTCCAATAGAAGTACAATTGTTAAAAATGCAGAAGAAAATAAATGCTGGAGCTAAGTTCTTCCAAACTCAAGCAGTTTATGATATAGATCATTTAAGAAAATTTAGAGAGCTTACTAAAAATATGGATTGTAAAATATTAGCTGGTATAGTTCCGTTAAAATCACCAGGTATGGCTAGATTTATGACTGCTAATGTTCCTGGTATATTCGTGCCAGATGATCAAATAGAAAGATTAAAATCAGCTGGAAAAGGAAATTATGTCCAAGAAGGTATTAAAATGGCCGGAGAATTTATAAGACAAATAAAAGAAGAAAACTTATGTGATGGTGTTCACATAATGGCTATTGGAGCAGAAGAGAATGTTCCGTTAATACTTGATGCTGCAGGTTTATAAGATTAAGGGGGCGAATTAAATTTATGAAAATAGCAGTAGTAGGTGGAGGTCCAGGAGGATATGTAGCAGCTATAAAAGCAGCTATGCATGGTGCTGATGAAGTTGTAGTTATAGAGAAAAAAAGACTTGGAGGAACATGCTTAAATGTTGGTTGTATACCAACTAAGGCATTGCTAGCATCTTCTTCAATGTTAATGAATGTGAAAGAAGCTAAAAGTTTTGGAATAAATATAGAAGGTGAAATAAAACCAGATTTTTCTGCTATAATGGCTAGAAAAAATAAGGTTGTAGATCAACTTATATCTGGTATTGAATTTTTATTTGATAAAAGAGGAATCCAAACAATTAATGGATTTGGTAAATTAATAGATAAAAATACTATAGAAGTAACTAAGGAAGATGGATCAAAAGAATTAGTAAAGGCAGATAAAATAATATTAGCTAATGGATCGGTTCCAGTAGTACCACCAATGTTCCCATATGATGGAAAAATTGTAATAACTAGCGATGAAGTCTTAGGTTTAGAAGAACTTCCACAATCTATGTTGATAGTTGGAGGTGGTGTTATAGGATCTGAAATAGGTCAATTTTTTCAAAATTTAGGCACTCAAGTTACTATAGTAGAAATGGCAGAACATATTTTAGGAAATGAAGATAAAGATGTAGCTAAACAGTTGCAGAGACAGTTCAAAAAGGATAAAATTAAAGTGTTAGCAGGTGTAGGGGTACAGACTTGCGGGATAGTAGATAATAAAGTTGTAGCAACACTGTCAAATGGGAAGTCAGTGACTGCTGATACTTGTTTAGTTGCAGTTGGTAGAAAGCCAAACTTAAAGAATTCAGGAATAGAAGAATTAGGTATAGAATTAATTGGAAGAGGTAAGGTTAAAGTTAACGAATACCTAGAAACTAATGTTGAAGGTATATATGCAATAGGGGATATAATTGATACTGCAATGCTTGCACATGTTGCCTCTAAAGAAGGTGAAGTAGCAGCTGTTAATGCTTTGGGAGGCAAAAAAACAGTAAATTATAATGCAGTACCAAGATGTGTATATACCCAACCAGAAGTTGCTGGTGTTGGTAAAACTGAAAAACAACTTCAAGCTGATAATGAAGAATATAAGGTAGGTCAGTTTGATTTTAGAGCATTAGGAAAAGCTCAAGCTATCGGACATATCCAAGGATTTATAAAAGTTCTTGCTGGTAAAGATGATAAAATTATAGGAGCTTCAATAGTAGGACCTCATGCTACAGACTTATTAACTGAATTATCTTTAGCAGTTGGCTTAGGGCTAACAGTAGAACAAGTAGGAGATATAATACATGCACATCCAAGCTTATCAGAAGGATTAATGGAAGCTCTTCATGATGTACATGGAGAATGTGCTCATGCAGCTCCAAAATTAGTTAAAGCATAATACAAAACAGAGTAAAATAAATAATTTAACTTTAAGCTCTGTTTTGACAATGACAAGGGGGAAGTCTTAATATGGGATATAATATAGCTGTTGCAGGAAAAGGTGGAACTGGGAAAACAAGTCTTACAGGGCTTTTAGTTAATTCTTTAATAGAAGATAAAAAGTCACCAGTATTAGTTGTAGATGCAGATGCCAATGCTAATATAAATGAGGTGTTAGGCATAGATGTAGAGGCATCAATAGGTCAAATCAGAGAAGAAGTCAATCAAAGAGAAAAATTAGGTAATTCATTCCCTGGAGGTATGACAAAAGCACAATTTTTACAATATAGATTAAACTCTATAATTGAAGAAGGAGAAGGCTATGACTTATTAGTTATGGGGCGTTCTGAAGGAGAAGGTTGTTATTGTTTTGTCAATGGGATCTTAAGAGAACAAGTTCAAAAAATTTCAAATCATTATAATTATGTAGTCATAGACAATGAAGCTGGTATGGAACACTTAAGTAGAAAAACTACTAGACATGTAGACACACTACTTTTAGTAAGTGATTGCTCAAGACGTAGTATACAAGCTGTTGCTAGAATAAGAGATTTAGCTGAAGAATTGAACCTAAGTGTAGGAGATACAAAACTTATAGTAAATAAAGTTCCTGATGGGATTTTACATGAAGGTGTAAAAGAAGAAATAGAAAAATACAAGCTAGACCTTATAGGAATCGTACCTTTAGATGAATTAATATATGAATATGATTCAACAGGTAAACCATTAGTAAGCTTACCTGAAGATTCAAAAGCTAAAAAAGCTATTAAAGAAATAATAGCAAAATTAGAATTAAAATAGGCTTAAGGGGGAAATAATTATGGCATTTAAAATGTCTGTTCAAAAGTATTCTGGTAAAATATCAGAAGTGGAAATAGGGACAGGAGATAAGGCAATAAAGTTAGGTGGAGAAAATGTTTTACCATTTTATGGTTTTGATGGAGAGGTAGGAAATAAACAAGCAGTAGGTATACAAATATCTGATGTATATCCAGAAAGCTGGTTAGATTGTTATAAAGAAATGTATAAAGGTGTAGCTAACGATCCAGTTGAATGGGCTAAATATGTAGAAGCAAATACAGAAGCAGATTTTATATGCTTAAAATTTGATGGAGCAGATCCAAATGGATTAGATAAAACTCCAGAAGAATGTGCTACTGTTGCTAAAGCTGTTGTTGAAGCTATAAGCGTACCATTAGTTGTAGCAGGAACAGGAAACCATGAAAAAGATGGAAAATTATTTGAAAAATTAGCTCAAGCTTTAGATGGTCACAATTGTTTATTTATGTCAGCTGTAGAAGATAACTACAAAACTGTAGGTGCTTCAGCTGGTATGGCATATAGCCACAAAGTAGGAGCTGAATCTTCAGTTGATATAAACTTAGCTAAACAAATGAACGTATTATTAACTCAGTTAGGAGTTAAATCAGATAATATAGTTATGAACGTAGGATGTTCAGCTGTTGGATATGGATATGAGTATGTTGCATCTACTATGGATAGAATAAGACTTGCAGCATTTGCTCAAAATGATAAATCATTACAAATGCCAATAATAACTCCAGTTGCAATGGAAGTAGGTCATGTTAAAGAAGCTATAGCTCCAGTTGAAGATGAGCCAAGCTGGGGATGTCCAGAACAAAGATCAATAGCTATGGAAGTTTCTACAGCTGCAAGTGTATTAGTTGGTGGATCAAATGCAGTAATACTTCGTCATCCAGAATCAATAAAAACTATAAAAAATTTAATTAGCGAATTAGCTTAATTTATTTGTAAGGTTAGGGGGATATAAAAATGGCATTAAAAGCTTTAGATATATTTAAATTAACACCAAAGAAAAACTGTAAAGATTGTAGTTTTCCAACTTGTATGGCATTCTCTATGAAGGTTGCTTCAGGAGCAGTAGAAGTAGGTAAATGTCCACATATGTCAGATGATGCAATAGCTAAATTATCAGAAGCTACTGCACCTTTAATGAAAGCATTAAAAGTAGGTACAGGAGAATCTGAATATACTTTAGGTGGAGAAACTGTATTATTTAGACATGAAAAAACTTTAGTAAGTAGAAATAGATTTGCTGTTCAATTCTGTGATGGAATGAGTGAAGAAGCAGTAAATGATAAGATAGCAAACATGAAGTTAGTTGACTACGTAAGAATAGGTGAAGAAATGAAAGTTGAGTTTGCATTATTAAAATATAATGGAAACAAAGATGCTTACGTGTCATTAATAAATAAATTAAAAGATAGTGAATTAAAAATAGCATACATAGTAGATTGTGAAGATGCTGATGTTGCTAAAGAAGCTGTAGCTTTATTAGAAGGTACTAATCCAATAGTATATGGAGCTAATAAAGATAACTATAAAGCTATGATAGATGTAGTTAAAGCTGCAAATTTAGCATTAGGTGTTAAAGCATCTAGTTTAGAAGAATTATACTCTACAGTAGAAGCTATACAAAGTGCTGGTTATAAAGAATTAGTTTTAGATGTAACTGGAGAAAATATAAAAGATACTTATACTAATGCAGTTCAAGTTAGAAGAATTGCATTAAAGGAACAAGACAGAACATTCGGATACCCATCAATAATATTTGCAAATAAATTATCTAATAACAATCCAATGATGGAAGTTGCTTTATCTTCTGTATTTACAATAAAATACGGATCAATAATAGTATTAGATGATATAGATTATTCAAAAGCATTACCTTTATTTGCATTAAGACAAAATATCTACACTGACCCACAAAGACCAATGAGAGTTGAGCCTAAGATATACCCAATAAATAACCCAGATGAAAATTCTCCAGTATTAGTCACTGTTGACTTTGCATTAACTTACTTTATAGTATCAGGAGATATAGAAAGATCTAAAGTACCATGTTGGTTAGTAATACCAGATGCAGGTGGATACTCAGTTCTTACTTCATGGGCTGCTGGTAAGTTTGGTGGAAACTCTATAGCAGCATTCGTTAAAGAATGTGGTATAGCAGAAAAGACTAATAACAGAGATTTAATAATACCAGGTAAAGTTGCTGTTATAAAAGGAGACTTAGAAGAGAATCTACCAGATTGGAATATAATAATAGGTACAGAAGAGTCTATGGAAATACCTAAGTTCTTAAAAGATTATCAAGCTAAGAAAGCTCAAGAATTAGCTAACGCTTAGTATAAATAATTATTTAAAATAAATTAATTATTAGTCCATAAGGGGGAAATAGATAATGGAAAAATTTATGATTATAGGTGAAAGAATACACTGTATATCGCCAGAAATAAGAAAAGCACTAGCAGAAAGAGATCCTGAGCCAATATTAAGAAGAGCTAAAGCTCAATTAGATGCCGGTGCTCATTATATAGATTTTAATATAGGCCCAGCTGAAAGGGATGGAGAAGAAATAATGACTTGGGGAGTTCAAATGCTTCAATCTGAACTTAATAATGTTCCACTAGCATTAGATACTGCAAATAGAAAAGCTATAGAGGCAGGTCTTAAAGTTTACAATAGAGAGCATGCTAAACCAATTGTAAACTCTGCAGATGCAGGAGGAAGATTAGACATGATAGATTTAGCTGCTGAATATGAAGCTAAAGTTATAGCTTTATGTGCTAAAGATGGTATACCTAAAGATAACGATGAACGTATGGCATACTGTCAAGAAATGTTAGAAAAAGGTTTAATGCTAGGATTAGATCCATCTGACATGTTATTTGACCCATTATGCTTAGTTATAAAAGGTATGCAAGATAAGCAAGTAGAAGTATTAGAAGCAATAAGAATGATGACAGAGATGGGACTTCCAACTACAGGCGGATTATCAAATGTATCTAATGGTTGTCCAAAACATATAAGACCTATATTAGATAGTAACTTCTTAGCTATGGCAATGGCTAACGGATTTAGTTCTGCAATAGTAAACCCATGTGATGAGTTATTAATGCAAACTATAAAATCTTGCGACATAATAAATGGAGCATCTTTATATGCAGATTCATTCTTAGAAATAAACGAAGGTGCATTTGAATATAACGTATAAGATATAAACTAGTTTAAATTATTAAGCCTCAGCTATAAAGCTGGGGCTAAAAAGGGGGAAGTAGAGTGAATTTATATAATATAATTTTTACAGGTTCAGAACAAGCGTTAGATGCTGCTAAAGGAATGCTTGCTGATGCTATAGCTCAACATGGGAAGGAACATCCAGTATCATTCCCTGATACTGCATACTCATTACCTTGCATATATGCAGCAACAGGGCAAAAAATGAGTACTCTTGGAGACTTAGAAGGTGCTTTAACAGTAGTTGAATCTCTAATAAATAGAACTCATTTATTAGAGCATGCTTTAAATTCTGGTTTAGCTACAGCTTTAGCTGCAGAAGTTATAGAAGCTATAAAGTATGCAACTATGGAAGAACCATACCAAGCTCCATGTGCAGGTCATGTAGGTGACCCAATAATAAGATCTTTAGGTGTACCTTTAGTTACAGGAGATATACCCGGGGTTGCAGTTGTACTTGGTGAATGCCCAGACTCTGAAACTGCAGCTAAAATAGTTAAGGATTATCAATCTAAAGGTTTATTAACTTTCTTAGTTGGTAAAGTTATAGATCAAGTTATAGAAGCAGGAGTAAAAATGGGAGTTGACTTAAGGGTTATACCTTTAGGATATGATGTAACTTCTGTTATACATGTTGTATCAGTTGCTATAAGAGCAGCATTAATATTCGGAGCATTAACTCCAGGAGATCTTTCAGGATTATTAGAATATACTTCTAAGAGGGTTCCAGCATTTGTTAATGCATTTGGACCACTTAGTGAGTTAGTTGTTTCTGCTGGAGCTGGAGCAATAGCTTTAGGATTCCCAGTTATAACTGATCAAACTGTTCTTGAAGTTCCAATGAACTTATTAACTCAAAAAGATTATGATAAATTTGTAGCTACTTCTTTAGAAGCTAGAAATATAAAAATAAAAATAACTGAAATACCTATACCAGTATCATTTGCTGCAGCTTTCGAAGGTGAAAGAATAAGAAAAGGTGATATGATAGCTGAATTTGGTGGAAATAAAACTGAAGCTTGGGAGCTTGTTGTACATAAAGAAGCTTCTGAAGTTGAAGATCATAAAATAGAAATAATAGGACCAAATATAGATGAAGTAGAACCAGTAAATGGATTAATAAGATTACCACTTGCTGTAATAGTTAAAATAGCTGGTAAAGCAATGCAAGATGACTTTGAACCAGTTCTTGAAAGACGTTTCCATTACTTCTTAAACTATATAGAAGGTGTAATGCATGTTGGTCAAAGAGATATGTCTTGGGTAAGAATATCTAAAGATGCTTATGAAAAAGGATTTAGATTACAACATATAGGTGAAGTTCTATATGCTAAAATGAAAGATGAATTTGATACAGTTGTTGATAAATGTGAAATAGTTATAATAACTGATCCAGAACAAGTTTCTGCTAGAAAATCTGAAGCTGTAGCTAGATATGATGCTAGAGATGAAAGATTAGCATCATTAGTTGATGAGAGTGTTGATACATTCTATTCTTGTAACTTATGTCAATCATTTGCACCAGCTCACGTTTGTATAGTAACTCCTGAGAGACTTGGTCTTTGTGGAGCTGTTAGTTGGTTAGATGCTAAAGCAACTAAAGAATTAGATCCAACAGGTCCATGTCAACCAGTTGTAAAAGGAGATTGCTTAGATGATAGATTAGGTAGATGGAATTCTGTAAATGAAACAGTTAACCAAATATCTCAAGGTGCAGTTGAAAGTGTTACATTGTACTCTATACTTGAAGACCCAATGACTTCTTGTGGATGTTTCGAGTGTATATGCGGTATAATGCCTGAAGCTAATGGATTTGTTATAGTAAATAGAGAATTCCCTGGAATAACTCCAGTAGGTATGACATTTGGAGAACTAGCATCTATGACAGGTGGAGGAGTTCAAACTCCAGGATTTATGGGACATGGAAGACACTTTATATCTTCTAAAAAATTCGCGTATGCAGAAGGTGGACCAGAAAGAATAGTTTGGATGCCAAAAGAATTAAAAGATTATGTAGCTGATAAATTAAATGCTACTGTCAAGGAAATGACAGGAATAGAAAACTTCACAGATATGATTTGTGATGAAACAATAGCTAATGATTCTGAAGGTGTACTTGCATTCTTAGAAGAAAAAGGCCATCCAGCATTAGCAATGGAAGCTGTAATGTAATATTACTTAGGAGGAATAATATGAAGGTTATACCAGAATTAAGATATAGTGATAAGCATACTTGGGTAAGAGTTGAAGGAGAATATGGTTATATAGGAATAACTGATTTTGCTCAAGAACAATTAGGAGAAGTTCTATTTGTAGAAATGCCTGAAGTTGAAGATACACTAACTCAAGGGGACGACTTTGGTGTAGTAGAATCTTCTAAGGTAGCATCTGATTTAATTGCTCCAGTATCAGGTGAAGTAGTAGAAATAAATGAAAAATTAGAAGATGAACCTGAATATATAAATGAAGATCCATATGATGCATGGATAGTTAAAGTTAAATTTTCTGATGCTGATGAATTAGAAAGTTTATTAAATTCAGATTTATATGAAAGCACATTAGAGTAATTTTATTAATTAAAGATAGGAATTCGACTGCAGCGAATTTCTATCTTTAATATAGTTATATATATTATAAGGTGAAATATTTATGGCTTTAAAACTACTTTTATACAATTATCTAGCTTACTATCAAATATATCATAGGCATATTTACCCTCAGATAAAGATAGTTTATGAGTAATTATGTCAGTAGGATCATATTCACCTTTTTTTATTATGTCTAAAATCTTAGGAATATAAGCTTGTGCAGGACATTGTCCCATTTTTATAGTTATATTTCTAGAAAAGAAGTCACCTAGCGGGAATAAATTATATCTTGCACCATAGACTCCAACCATCATGACTGTTCCACCTTTTCTAATACAACGAGAAGATATTTCAATTGCTGATTTTGAGCCACCTTGTAATTTTAATAAAGTTTCTACTTTTTCAAAATTTGACATTACACCATCCATACCAACACAATCTAAGACTACATCAGCACCTCCTTGAGTAATTTCTTTTATATACTCACCAGTATCATCATGATCTTCAAAATTAATTACTTCAACGCCTTTATATGAAGATGCATGGTTTAGTCTATATGAAACTCTATCTACGGCAATAATTCTTTTTACATTTTTTAGCATAAGCCACTTTATAGCAGAAAGACCTATAGGTCCACAACCAAGAACAACTACAGTATCCCCCTTTTTTACATCTGCGTTATCTACTCCCCAATAAGATGTTGGTAAAACATCAGTAAGGAAAAGTGCCTGATCATCAGATAATTCTTCGGGAATTATTATAGGACCAACATTAGCATAAGGTACTCTTAAATACTCTGCTTGTCCACCATCATACCCACCAAATGTATCGCTATATCCAAATATTCCACCACATTCACCATATTCATTTGAGTTATCACATTGGCTATATAACTTGTGTTCACAATAAAAGCAATGTCCACATGCTACAGGAAATGGAACTATAACTCTGTCACCTTTTTTTACTTTATTAACATCTTTTCCCACTTCCTCAACTATTCCCATTGTTTCGTGACCTAAAATTGAATTCTTTTTTAGATTAGGAATCATGCCATGAATTAAATGAAGATCTGAACCACATATAGCGGTAGATGTTACTTTAACAATAATATCATCATTTTTTTCTATTTTTGGATCTTCTACATCACGTACATTTACCTTTTTTATTCCTTCATATACAATAGCTTTCAAAAAATTGTCCTCCTGTATAGTAAAATTAATTTATATTTAGTTTTAATAAAATTGAATTTAAATATTCTTGAAAAGGTATAGATTAGTTTCTTATTTAATATATATATTGTGGAAATTTATGCTAAAATTATAATAGAGACTATAATAGGGGGAATAGAGTATGATAAAGGTACTTTTTAAGTCTCATAATAAAGAGACTTATTGCAAAGAAGGGGATTTATTACTTGATGTAGCAAGGGCTGCAGATATATTTATAGATGCACCATGTAATGGTAATGTGTCATGTGGGAAATGTAAGGTTAAGGTTTTAAATGGAAATGTAGATACAGAGAAAACAAGGCATATAACTGACGATGAAGTTAAGCAAGGTTATGTATTAGCATGTAACTCTAGGGTAGTTTCAGATATTGAGGTAGAAGTACCATCTAAGTTGTCTTCATCTATGTATGGTATGAAAATTGAAGGTGGGGGGAAAGAAAAGGACGAGGCTATTTTTAATAGAGCTAAAGATATTGCTTCAAATCATAACTTAGAATTTCGTACAAATATTAAGAAAAAATATATTGAATTAGATGAGCCTACATTAGATGATAATATAAGTGACGTTGATAGATTACAAAGATATATTAGAAATAATTTGGGCTATAATGAAATTGATTTTAGATTAGATATATTAAGAAAAATACCTAAGGTACTTAGAGAAAATGATTTCAAAGTAACATTAACATACGTACAAAAAAAGAATAAGCTAACAATAATAAATATAGATTCAGGTGATACAGGAGAGTCTTTATACGGAGTAGCAATAGACATAGGGACAACATCAGTTGTAGTTTGTTTAGTAGAATTAGAGAATCAAGTACTTATAGATAAAGCATCATCAGGTAATGCTCAAATAAAATACGGAGCAGACGTGATTAATAGAATAGTATTTGCAACAAAGAAGGATGGTCTTGATATTTTATATAAAGCAATTATACATGAAACCATAAACCCATTACTTAGATCTATATATGAAAAAAATAATATAAATAAAGATGATGTTATAAGTGTTGTAGCATCTGGTAATACGACAATGTCTAGTTTGCTTTTAGGAGTTTATCCAGATTTCTTAAGAAGAGAACCTTATATACCACCTTTTTTAAGATCACCTAAACTAATGGGAGAAAATGTAGAACTAGAAGTTAATGATAGTGCATATGTTTACCTAGCACCGAATGTATCTAGTTATGTAGGTGGAGATATAACTGCAGGTGTATTATCAGCAGGGATATGGGCTAATGAAGAAAATGTATTATTTATAGATTTAGGTACAAATGGAGAGATTGTATTTGGAAATAAAGACTTTATGATGAGTTGTGCTTGTTCTGCAGGCCCTGCCTTTGAAGGTGGAGGTATTAGGTGTGGAATGAGGTCATCTTGTGGAGCTATAGAAGGGATTAAAATTAATTCAGATACATTAGAACCAACTTTAAAAATTATAGGTGATTGTGAACCTATTGGTATATGTGGATCAGGAATAATTGACTTGATATGTCAGATGATTATAAATGGAATTATAGATAGAAGAGGAAAGATACAAAAAGATATAGATAATCCAAGAATTAGATTTGATGAAAATGAAATAGGGGAATATGTATTAGCATTTAAAGAAGAATACAATTTAGAAAATGACATAATTGTAAATGAAGTAGATATTGATAATTTTATAAGAGCTAAAGGGGCTATATACTCAGGTGCATCCGTACTTTTAGATAGTTTAGGAATGGACTTTAGTGTATTAGATAGAGTTTATATTGCCGGAGGTATAGGAAATAGCTTAAATATAGAAAATGCAATAACTATAGGATTGCTTCCAGATGTATCTAGAGATAAGTTTAAGTATATTGGAAATAGTTCATTAGTAGGATCTTACTTAGCGTTAATAAGCAGAGATGCTAAAAATAAGTTAGAGGAAATTGCGAGCCAGATGACTTATGTTGAACTTAGTGTTTATCCTGGGTATATGGATGAATTTGTATCTGCATGCTTCTTACCTCATACAAATATAGAGGAATTTCCATCAGTAAAAGAACTTTTAAAGATATAGTAAGAAGTATTATAATTTATATATAGAATTGTATAACTATACATATTATAGTAATTCATATGATAGATTGTAAAAATATTAACAATACACCCTTATTATATAAATAAAATGTAAATATAAAAATAGATAATATAAGCACCAAAAATATCCAAATTAAATTGACTTTGGATTAAATAAAGTGATATACTTTATTTAAATAAGAGTATATTTTAATTGAGATCATGAAGATTTCTTTGGTGTATTGTAATGCCTAAAGGAGTCTTCTTTTTATTTTTAAAATAATATGGAGGGGATTATATGTGTGAATCAGCAGCATTTATGTTAAAAAATAATGAATTAAAAAAGGTTATGGATAATGTTGTTAGCGTAGACCCAGTTGAAGGTAAGGTTTACTTAACAGATTTACTTGGGGATCAAAAAATAGTAGATGGAGTAATAAAGGAAATAAGACTTATGGATCATAAGATAATATTAGAAGAATCAAAATAATTTATAAAATAATAGGGGTAAATTAATATGATAATAGCAGTTATAGACGGAATGGGTGGAGGAATTGGAGCTCAGATAGTATCATCATTAAGAGATGAGCTACCTACATATATAGATATATATGCATTAGGTACAAATTCAATAGCAACTAGTGCAATGATGAAATCTCATGCAAATAAGGGCGCTACAGGCGAAAATGCAATTGTAGTTTCATCTAAAAAAGCAAACGTAATAGTAGCACCAATTTCGGTCATAATGCCTAATTCTATGATGGGAGAAGTTACATGCAATATTAGTGAGGCTGTTGCAAACAGTGAAGCTTTAAAAATTTTACTACCTATAATGCCAGAAAATATAGAACTAGTTGGACTAGAAAATAAGCCACTTGCATTATTAGTAAAGGATGCAATCAAAGTTATAAAAAAGGAATTTAATATAAAATAATTAGGGGGAAATAATATGTTTACTAAAGATAGAATAAGATTTCATCATGCAGATGACCATGACCATGGGGATTTAGGAGGACATGATCATCATCATCCACATACACATAGCCATGGTGATAATGAAATAAACAAAGATGAAAAAACATTAAAAATATTGCTAGCTCATTGGGTAAATCATAACGAATCTCATGAAGAAGGTTTTAGAGAATGGGTAGATAAAGCTAGAAATATGGGTAAAGATCAAACTGCAGAAAATATAGAAAAAGCAATTGAATGCATGCAACAAGCAAATCAAATGTTATTAGAAGCAAAAAAACATATGTAATTTATATAAAAAAGATAATAGACTTAAATCTATTATCTTTTTTATATAAATTTAATTAATAAATTACGATATTATAAAATATAGGGGAATATGAAAAATATAAGTAGAATACTAAATATAATGTAGAAGTATGTATAAAACTAAATTTTCTGAAACTTAGAAAATATATTTACAAAAAAATCCATAAAATATAATATAAATATGAGGAAATATTGAAGTTTTTCAAAACAAGGGAAAATTAAGTGAGAATTATATGTTTGTCAGAAATAGTTTAATGTTATATTATAATAGGCATATAGATTGATGCTGTGCATATAATCATAGTTATGACCGTAAACATACTCAATAGTTAAACATAATAGAGAATAAGACCATGAAGGTTTAATACAAGAGATAATATATTATATCTTTTGTTAACTTCATGGTTTTTTTATAAAAAAATATATACAAATATGAGGGGGAAAATAAAGATGGTAAAAAATAAGAGTTTAAAAAGATTTCTAGCAATATTAACAATAACAGGATTATCTTTATCTGTAATAGGATGTTCTAATAATTCAAATAATAAATCAGAAACACCAGCTTCATCAGTAGAAGCTAGCAATTTTGAGACGATAGAGTTTGTTTATTCGGATGGAGCTAAAGATTATGATGTTAAAGTTGATAGCCCAAGAAAAAAAGCAGTTACATTATCTCAATTCATGACAGAGATGTTACTGGCATTAGATTTAGGGGATAAAATGGTTGGTACAGCTCTTTTAGATAATCCTATACTTCCTGAATTTGAAGAAGATTACAAAAAAATACCAGAACTTGAAGTAGGAGAAGGTCACTCTATATCTAAAGAAGCATTTTTAGCTACAGGTGCAGACTTTGTAAGTGGTTGGGACATGTCTATAAGTGAACAAACTACAGGGTCACCTGATGAACTTATAGAAAAAGGTATAACACCATTTTTAGCAGCATCATATAAGTCAGATGCAACAATAGAAACAGTTTATGAAGATTTTGAATTATTAGGAAAAATATTTGATGTACAAGACAAAGCTAAAGAAGTTATAGATAATATGAAAGATGATATAAAAGTTGTAACTGATAAAGTTGGAGAAGTTAAAGATGAAAATAGAGTAAAAATGATGGTATATGATTCAGGAGAAGATAAAGCAATGGCTGTTGGATCAGGTCTTGCAAATAATTTAATAGAGCTTGCTGGTGGAAATAATATATTCTCAGATCAAAATCAGCCATACATAAATGCTACATGGGAAAGTGTGGTAGCTGAAAATCCTGAAGTTATAATAGTAACTGATTATTTAGCAGGATCTCCAGTAGAAGAAAAAATAGAATTTTTAAAGAATCATCCAGCACTTAAAGAGGTAGATGCAATTAAAAATGATAGAATATATGTTGTAGGATTAGCTGACTTATCTCCAGGAGTTAGAAATTCTCAAGTCATAGAAAAAATGTATGGATATTTCTACGGAGAAAATAAATAATGGATTTAAATATTAATAGAAGTAGAAATCTCTCTAAAAAGAGAGGTTTCTTATTTTGGTTTTTAGGGCTGAGCATTTTTTTAGTAATGACTATAATAGGTGCGATAGCTATTGGTAGTACTTATATAGAACCTGGAGTAGTATATAAGGTACTACTTAATAAATTATCTAATGGAGCTTTATTTAATACGGAGTGGAACACAATGTATGAGAGTATAATATGGGAAATCAGACTTCCAAGGGTAATACTAGGAGCAATTTGTGGAGCAGGTCTTGCTCTTTGTGGTGTTCTTATGCAATGTGTTACTAAAAATCCAATAGCAGAACCATATATACTAGGAATATCATCTGGAGCATCTTGTGGAGCTGTTGCAGTAATAGTATTAGGTGGAATATCAACATTAGGTATAACTAGTATAACAGGTGGTGCTTTTTTAGGATCTATATTATCAGGTGTATTAGTATTTGCTATAGGTACTCAAATGGGACGAACTACATCAACTACAAGATTAGTTCTTTCTGGTATGGCTATATCAACAATATTTAGTGCTTTGACAAATTTGCTTATATATTCAGCAAAGAATTCTAATCAAGCAAAGAGTGCATTGTTTTGGACTATAGGAAGTTTGGGAGGAGCAAAGTGGGATGTATTATTACTACCATTTGTAGCATTAATATTTGTAATTATAATATCACTTATAATGTCTAAATCTTTAGATGTGTTACTATTAGGGGATGATAGTGCAGTTATACTTGGTATTAATATAAAGTTAGTTAAATCAATAATAATATTATTAGCAACCCTACTTACATCTACATTAGTTGCTATAACAGGGGCAATTGGATTTATAGGTCTTGTTGTACCACATATTTGTAGAACTATTTCTGGAAGTGACCATAAAAAGCTTATAGTCCTATCAAGCTTATTTGGAGCTATATTTTTAATTTTATCTGATGTTGTAGCGAGAGGGTTATTTCCACCAATAGAAATACCTATAGGAATAATAACATCATTAGTTGGAGGTCCATTCTTCTTATATCTTATTTCTGCAAAAAATTATTCTTTTGGAGGAAATGAGTAATGTTTAAAATCGAAGTTAAAAATTTAAAATTTAGTATAGATAAAAAGGAAATTCTAAAAGACATTTCATTAGAGGTTCCTAAAGGAGCATTTGTTGGAATTATAGGGCCAAATGGTTCTGGAAAATCTACTTTACTAAAAAATATTTATAGATTATATAAACCGTCAAGTGGAAGTATATTTTTAGATAATAAAGACTTATCTAAGGTGAAGGATAAAGAATGTGCAAAGGAAATTGCAGTACTAGCGCAAGAAAGTACATCACAATTTGATTTTACTGTTGAACAAATAGTTAAAATGGGAAGATACCCATATAAGAGTGTTTTTGAGGATTACTCTAAAAAAGATTTGCAAATGGTTAAGGACATGCTTAAAAAAGTTGGATTAGAAAATTATAGTGAAAGAAGTTTTTCAAAGTTATCAGGGGGAGAAAAGCAAAGAACGTTAATCGCTAGAGCTTTAGTTCAAGATACTGATTTTTTAATACTTGATGAACCTACAAATCATTTGGACATAGGATATCAAATTCAGCTTATGGATTTAGTTAAAAGTTTAAACATAACAACATTATCAGCAATACATGATATGAATATAGCAGCTATGTATTGTGATTACTTAATAGTCATGAAGGATGGTAAAATAAAACAGTTTGGTACAGTTGAAAAGGTTATAACAAGTGATATGTTAAAGGAAGTATTTGGGGTAAATGCATACGTAGGCACGAATCCTATTAATAAAAAATTGCAAGTATCTTTTATGCATAGTCATGTACATATAAATGGTATAGGTCATGATCATATTCATGAAGATGGATTTAGTGGAGAACATAGTCATTTCCATGAACATGTGTAGTACTTAAAAGGAGTTTACTTTTATTTTAGTAAATTCCTTTATTTATTTTGTATACATAAACAAAACATATAAATAATATAATATACTTTTAATATAAAATAATGTTTTAGGGGGAGATTTTATGAGAGATGGTCATATACATACTCAATACTGTCCACACGGTAGTAATGATGAGATTGAAGATTATATAAAAAGAGCTATTGAGATTGGGTTAAATGAAATAACTTTTACAGAACACTTACCATTACCTGAAGATTTTAAAGATCCATCGCCTGAAAATGATAGTGCTATGGATATAGAGAGTTTACATATGTACATTGATGAAGTAAATAAGTTTAAGAAAAAATATAAGAATAAAATAAAAATAAACTTAGGTATAGAAGTTGATTATTTAGAAGGATATGAAGAGGAAACTAAGTCAATGCTAGATAAGTATGGTAAGTATTTTGATGATTCTATTTTATCTGTTCATATGTTAAATATTAATGATAAATATTATATAATGGATTATAATAAATATGAATTCGGAAATATAATAGATATATTAGGAGGACTTAGCAGTGTTTATTATAAATATTATAAAACTGTTAAAAAAGCAGTAAGTGCTGACTTAGGAGATTATAAGCCAAAGAGAATAGGTCATTTAAATTTAATTAGGAAATTTAATAAGGTATACCCATACAATTATGAAAATAATATAGTACTTGAAGAATTATTAATGCTTATAAAAGAAAATGGATATGAATTAGACTACAATGTATCTGGACTTTTAAAAGAAGATTGTGGTGAAGCATATATAAGTGGTGAATTACTAGAGTTAGTAAAAAAATATAAAATACCTGTAGTTCCAGGTTCTGATGCACATAGTGTAAATAATATGAAGAATTATGATAAGATAGAATGTTTGATAACAGAATGAATTAATTTAAATTTGGAATTAAATTGTAAATATATTATTGACTTATTATAAATAATAATATATAATTAAGTTATATTAAGGAGAAGTACTCAAGTGGCTAAAGAGGATCCCCTGCTAAGGGATTAGGCTGGGTAAACCGGTGCGAGGGTTCGAATCCCTCCTTCTCCGCCAGTAAAGACTATCGATTTAGATAGTCTTTTTTTTATGCTTAAACAAAAAGATGGGTAATACCCATCTTTTATAATTTTATTCTTACTCGGGGAAAGTAGAATATAGATAAAATTTAGTTACAGTTTCATATAAATAAAAAAGTCAGAAGGAATAGCCTTCTGACTTTCTAAAGATATTTTCAAATATCTATTATTTTTATGAACTTTTTATCTTAGTTAAATAGTATCTGAATAAATATATAAAGTCAACTGAAAATCTATAAATAATATAAATTATATTTATAGATAATAAATAGATTATAATGTATAATATAAAGTATAAAAATTATTACTTATATATATTAATAATTAAATTTGATAATAAATTTGGTAACTCATGAAGGGTTACTATTTAACCATGAAGGGTCTATGGATATTGTTATAAATATCTATAGACTTTTTTATTTGAAAATTAATTTTATATATAAAAATAAAGTATAAAATGAAGGTGGTATATGGATGAAAAAAGAAAATATTGAAAAATTATGGTCTTATTCATCTAAAGGGTACAGTGACATTATAAAAAATGAATTAAATAGTTTTAGACCAAAGGTATGGACAGAGTTAATTGAAAAACAAGTAGATAATAAAGATAAACTAAATATTTTAGATATAGGAACTGGACCTGGATTTTTTTCTATAATATTAAGTAAAAGAAATCATAATGTTATGGGTATTGATTGTACTAAAAATATGATTGATGAAGCTAGAAAAAATGCAGAGTTTGCAAATGTTAATCCTAAATTTATGGTAATGGATAGTCATGAATTAGAATTTGAAGATAATACATTTGATTTAGTATTAAGTAGAAATGTAACTTGGACATTAGTAGACCCTATTAAAGCATATAAAGAATGGATGAGGGTGTTAAAGCCAAATGGAACTTTATTGATATTTGATGCTAATTGGAACTTGCATAAATATGATAAGTCCATACTTAAAGAAGTAGAAGAAAGAGAAATTAAATTTAGAAATAAGTATGGTAAACCTTATGATACTTATGAAGGTCCTAATGAAAATAAGGATATAGGTTTTAAATTACCACTAGAAGATAAAATAAGACCTAGTTGGGATAAGGTAGTTTTAGATGATATTGGATTTTATAATATAAACTATGACTTAGATATTACAAAAAAGGTATGGGATGAAAAAGAGCAATTACTTTATGGAGCTACTCCAATGTTTATGGTAAAAGCAAAAAAATTATAGATAAATTTATATTAATAGAGAATAAATAAAGTCATGAAGATTTTGCAAATAGTATTTTGCATTTGAATTCATGATTTTTTTAGGGGGTATGGATAATTATGGATTTAAGTGAAAGAATTAAGGAATATTGGAATGGAAGAAGCGATGAATTTTGTAACTTGCGTATGTCAGAGTTAAATAGCCCTAAAAGAAATTTATGGCTAAAAGAGATAAAAAATAATTTTAATTATATAGACAATGTAAAGTTAAAAATTTTAGATATAGGAACTGGAACTGGATTCTTTGCAGTTATATTAGCGTCACTAGGACATGATGTAGTTGGAATTGATTTATGTGAGAATATGATAAGTAATGCAGGTAAGACTGCAAAATCGCTTGGCTATAATATTGATTTTAAGGTTATGGATGCACAGAAACTAGATTTTGAAAATGAAACATTTGATATTATAATTTCACGAAATTTAACATGGACATTGCCTGATGTGAAAAAAGCTTATAAAGAATGGCATAGAGTTCTTAAGAAAAATGGTCGATTAATAAACTTTGATGCAGATTATGGAGATGTATCATTTTCAGAGGAAGCTAAAACATTGGACATAAATCATGCTCATTCTAAAATAGATAATAAAATTTTAAAGGAATGTGATGATATAAAAAATCAATTATATATTAGTGGAAAATTAAGACCTAATTGGGATATTGAAGTTTTAGATAATATAGGATTTATTAACTGTGAGACTGATATCACAGTTAGTAATCGTATTTATCATGATGAAGATGAATTCTGTAACCCAACAAAGATGTTCAGTATATGTGCAATAAAATAATATACAAAAACGACATTCAAGTATATTATTCGACAAAAAGAGGTATATATAGGTTGAAATACAGTATTGTAGCCTTTTAAATGCCATAAAGTTGAGCTATTAATGACACAATAATGACATAATCAAATAGTATAATTTATTTTGTAAATAAAGTTGACAACAAAAATTAAGTATAAGTCAAAAAATAAGGTGAGAATATATGAGATTAAAAAAATTAGCAGTCACAGCACTATCTACTATAATGTGTTTATCTATAATTGGCTGTAGTAGTAAAAATAGTGGAAAAGCAGATGCAGGGGAAAAAGATCAAATAGTATATGCAAGTACAAAAGATATAAGGGATATAAATCCACATCTTTATTCTGGTGAAATGGCAGCTCAAAATATGGTATTTGAGTCACTTGTAAAAAATACAGACGATGGTGTTGAACCATGGTTAGCCAAATCATGGGACATATCAGAAGATGGAAAAGAGTATATTTTTTATTTAAGAGATGATGTTACATTTACTGATGGAGAAAAGTTTAATGCAGAAGCCGTAAAAATGAATTTTGATGCAATAATAGAAAATGTAGAGCGTCACAACTGGCTAGACCTAGTAAACGAAATAGAAATAACAGAAGTAGTTGATGAATATACATTTAAATTGACATTAGAACATCCATACTATCCAACACTAGAAGAGCTAGCATTAACTAGACCATTTAGAATGTTATCTCCAAATTGTTTTATAGATGGAAGTACTAAAGATGGAGTTAATGGATATATAGGTACTGGTCCATGGGTACTTTCAGAACATAAGGAAGATCAATATTCAATATTTATAGCAAATGAAAATTACTATGGTGAAAAGCCAAAGGTAAGTTCTATAAAGTGGAATGTTATGACAGACCACCAAACAATATTATTAGCACTTGAAAAAGGTGAAATAGATTTAATATTTGGTTCTGATGGAGATATGATAGACCTTGATACATTTGTAGCTTTAGAAGAGCAAGGTAAATATGAAACACAGATGAGTGAGCCAGTTGCATCAAGAGCCATACTTCTAAATTCTAATAAAGAAATAACTGGAGATGTAAAAGTTAGACAAGCTTTACAATATGCAGTAGATAAAGAAACTATATCTGATGGTGTTTTAAATGGAACTGAAACTGTTGCAGATACTTTAATGGCAAAATCAGTACCTTATTGTGATATTGATTTAGAAGTTCGTTCTTATGATGTAGATAAAGCTAATTCATTATTAGAAGAAGCTGGTTGGATATTAGGTGACGATGGTTATAGATATAAGGATGGTAATAAATGTTCTATGACTATATACTACAATTCAGATAATGCTCAAGAAGGAACTATAAGTGAATACTTACAAAGTGATTTTAAAGCAGTAGGTGTAGAACTTAAGGTAGTAGGTGAAGAAAAACAGTCATTCCTTGATAGACAAAAGTCTGGTGATTTTGACCTTCAATACTCATTATCTTGGGGAACTCCATATGATCCACAATCATATGTTTCATCATTTAGAATACCAGCTCATGGAGATTATCAAGCTCAGCTTGGAATGGACAAGAAAGAATGGTTAGATGAAACTATAACTAACCTTATGATAGAATCTGATGAAGAAACACGTACAGAAATGTATAAAGAGGTATTTACATATTTACATGAACAATCAGTATATATACCACTTACATATTCAAGAACCAAAGCAGTTCATGTACCTAATTTAAAAGGAGTAACATTTAACCCTTCTCAATATGAAATACCATTTGAGAAAATGTATTTTGAGGCTAAGTAAGATTCAAATAAATTTAAATATAAATTTTTATGCTAGGTCAATGAGGCTAAGAATATAATTTGCAATAAAGTTTATATTCTTAGCTTTTTATTTTCTAGTAATGACTAACAAGGGGGAAGTATGAGAGATTTTATTACTAAAAGATTAATTAGTATGATACCTATATTAATAGGTATATCATTTTTATCATTTGTGATAATAAACCTTAGTCCAAGTGATCCAGCAGAAGTTGCTCTTCGTGTTAATGAGATAACAGTTACTGAAGAAGCGGCACAACAAATGCGTGAAGAATTAGGTTTAGATAAACCATTTTTTGAAAGATACACGACTTGGTTAAAAGACTGTTTAAAAGGTGATTTTGGTAATAGTTATGTTAATAAAAAGCCAGTTGCTAAGGAAATAGTGGAGGCCCTACCAGCAACTCTTAAATTAGCAGGTGTATCATTAGCGATAACAATAATAATTAGTGTAATAGCGGGTGTACTTTGTGCCGTTTATGAAGGAAGCATAGGAGATAAAATAACAAGAGGGGTAATATTTTTAGGAACAGCAATGCCTAGTTTTTGGGTAGGACTTCTTTTAATGTGGTTATTTGCAGTTAAGTTAAATTTATTTCCAACAAGTGGGATGGAGACTGCAAATTCTGTAGTTTTACCAGCAATAACTTTATCTCTTGCATATATTTCAACATATGTAAGACTTATAAGAAATAATATGGTAAAAAATAAAAAAGAAAATTATGTACTTTATGCTAGAGTCAGAGGTCTTAAGGAAAGCACAATAATCAAGCATGTATTTAAGAATTCATTACAATCTTCAATTACAGCTTTAGGTATGTCTATACCAAAATTAATAGCAGGAACTGTAGTTGTAGAAAATATATTTGCATGGCCAGGTATAGGAAGACTATGTGTAAATGCTATATATAATAGAGATTATCCAATTATACAAGCTTATATATTAATAATGGCTATTTTATTTGTTGTATGTAACCTATTAGTAGATGTGATATCAGTAATGATTGATCCAAGAATGAGATTGGAGGCATAATATGAAGTTTTGGAATAGATTCAAAAAAGACAAGCTTGGCATACTAAGTATGATAATAATACTCGTTGTTATGGCACTAGGTATATTTTCGCCAGTAGTTGCACCACATGATCCAACTGAGGTGAATATTAAAATAAAACTTATGAGAATGTGTGCAGAGTATCCATTTGGTACAGATCAATTAGGAAGATGCGTATTATCTAGATTATTATATGGAATAAGAACAACTGTATTTTTATCATTAATAGCAATGTTTTTAACTATAGCTATAGGTACTACACTTGGAGTTATAGCAGGATTCTTTAGAGGATGGTTAGATGAAGTAATAATGAGAATTTGTGATATAATGCTTTCTTTCCCAAGCGAAGTTATGATACTTGCTATAGTTGGTATTTTAGGTACAGGAATAGAGAATATAATAATTGCCAATATAATTGCAAAGTGGGCATGGTATACTCGTATGATTAGATCAATAGTTATTCAATATACTGATAAAAATTATATAAGATTTGCAAAAGTATCTGGATGTAGTACTTTCCATATAATTAAAAAACATTTAATACCAGGGGCAATAGGTGAAATAGGTGTTCTTGCAACATTAGATACTGGATGGGTTATATTAAATATTTCAGCATTATCATTTTTAGGGTTAGGTGTACAAGCTCCAACTCCAGAGTGGGGGATGATGTTAAGTGAAGCTAAGAATATAATGACTATATATCCATCTCAAATGCTACCAGCAGGAATTGCAATATTAGTTGTAGTTGCAGCCTTCAACTTCTTAGGTGATAGTTTGCAAGAAGCACTAAATCCTAAAAAGAGTATAAATTAAATGGGGGTAAGAGTATGAGTTTATTAGAAGTAGAAAATTTAAAAGTTTTAGATATAAAAACAAAAGAAGAAATAGTTAAAGGGGTTAGCTTTAAGTTAGAAAAAAATACTTGCTTGGGTATTGTTGGTAAGAGTGGTAGTGGAAAATCTATGACTACTAAAGCTATATTAGGTCTTATTAGCCCAAATTTAAAAACTGAAGGATTAGCTATATTTGATAATAAAATAAATTTACTAAAGTCTAATAGAGAAGAACTTAGAAAAATAAGAGGGCAAAGAATTTGTATGATTCTTCAAGATGCTATGTCAGCTTTTGATCCACTGTATACAATAGGGTATCAGATGATAGAAACTTTGATAGAAAATAAAAATTTATCTAAGTTTGAAGCTGAAGAATTATCTATAAAATCTTTAGAAAAAATGCTTATAAATGAACCTAATGAAGTAATCAAAAAATACCCTCACCAATTATCTGGTGGAATGTTGCAAAGATGTATGATAGCTTTAGCTTTATCTATGAACCCAGATGTAATAATTGCAGATGAACCAACAACTGCTTTAGACTCTATAAATCAACGTGAAGTAGTAGAGGAGTTTAAAATATTAAGAGAAGTAACTGGAACATCTCTTATATTTATATCTCATGATTTAGGAGTTGTTCAGCACTTAGCTCAGGATATACTTGTCATGAGAAAAGGTGAACAAGTTGAGTATGGAAAGGTTAATGATGTATTCTCTAATCCAAAGCATGAGTATACGAAGTATTTGGTAGAAACAAGGTTAGAACTAACAAAATCCTTTGCCAAGTCTATGAATAAGGAGGTAGCAGTTTAATGCTATTAGAAGTTCAGAATGTACATAAGAGTTATTCAAAATTAGGTAAGAGAGAAAAACAACATGTATTAAAGGGGATTAGCTTCTCTATAAAAGATGGTGACTGTGTAGGCCTTATAGGTGAAAGTGGAAGTGGTAAAAGTACATTAAGTCGTTTAGTATTAGGTCTTGAAAATCCTGATAGTGGGATTATAAATATAGAAGGTAAACCTGTAAAAAGGTGGATAAAGGGAAATAAAGGAAAGATGAGTGTAGTTTTTCAGGATTATACTTCTTCAGCAAATCCTAATTTTACAGTGAAAGAAGTTATAAGTGAGCCTCTTAAGGCATTAGGAAAAAAAGATAATCTAGATAAAGTAGTATTAGAATTATTAGATAAAGTTGGATTACCAAATAACTTAGTGGACAGGTATCCACATGAATTAAGTGGAGGGCAATTACAAAGAGTGTGTATTGCAAGAGCTATATCAACAAAACCTAAATTTATGGTTTTAGATGAAGCGATAAGTTCGCTAGATGTATCTATACAAGCTCAGATATTAGACTTATTAAAAGAATTAAAAGATGATTTAAATATGACATACTTATTTATAGCACATGATCTACAAGCTGTTACTAATTTATGTGATAATGTAATGTTTTTATATAGAGGAGAAATAGTAGAAAATATAGACAGCTCAAATCTTGCAAATGCAGAAAATGAATATGCTAAAAAATTACTAGACTCAGTAATACCTTTTACAGTTTAACTATATACTAAGATGGAATATGATTTTTCATATTCTATTTTTTTATGTTTAAGTAAATTAATATAAATTTAATATAACTGGATATAAGAAAATTTTCAACAAAAAGATTGACTCTTGTGTTACAAAAGACTTTATAATGTGTAATAGAAAATAGGAGAGGAGACAATAATATGATAAATGAATTTTTAAAATACGCTATTCCATCCGCATTTTCTATGTTTATATCGGCATTATATACAATTATAGATGGAATATTTGTAGGACAAGGTGTAGGAGATGCAGCACTTGCAGCGGTTAATATAGTTTTACCATTTACAGTAATCTTAGTTGGTATGGCAAATATGATGGCTGTAGGCGGAGGTGCTTTAGTTTCGAAAAATATAGGAGCTAAAGACATTGATAAAGCAGTTAATATATTTAGACAGGTATGTAAATTTCTGTTAATATTAAGTGTATTTATCAGTATAATATGTGTAATTTTTACTAAGCAAATAGTACAATTACTAGGTGCAACAAATAATTTACAAGGACTATCTATAGAATACTTAAGATTCTATGCGTTATTCTCTATACCAAATTTAATAGGTATAGTTTTAAATAGCTTTGTTAGAAATGACAATAAACCTAAATTAGCTATGGTTTCAATAATATCAGGAGCTATAACTAATATAATACTAGATTATGTATTTATATTTAAGTTTGGATTTGGAATAAAAGGTGCAGCAATAGCTACAGGATTAGGTCAAATAGTAACTGTAAGTATATTATTACCTCATTTCATAAGAAAAAAAGGATATCTAAGTTTTGGACAGGTAAAATTAAAAATAGATACTATAAAAGAATTTTTAAAGATAGGATTCCCATCATTTTTTGCACAAGCAAGTTTCTCTGTTATAGTATTACTTCATAATGTGATAATAACTAAAACTATAGGAGAAATAGGTGTTTCTGCATATAGTATAATTAACTATATAGGTACCAATATATACATGGTATTATTTGGTCTAACACTAGGTACGCAGCCACTAATAAGTTATAATTATGGAAGAAAAGACAGTGAAAAGATGATGCAATTTTATAAAATAAATTGTATTTCATCTATCTTATTTACTTGTATAGCTACTATAGTTTGTTATTTATTTGGAAGAAATTTAATACAAATATTTACATTAGATAAGGAAATAATAGAATTAGCGTATATAGGAATAAGAGTAACTGTTTTAAGTTATTTCTTTGTAGGATTAAATTTAAATACAATAGTTTATTATCAAGCTATAGAAATGCCAAAGTATTCAAATTTAATTTGTTTATTTAGATCAGTAATATTCTTACCAATAGGACTTATAATGCTTTCTAAGGTATTTGGTATAAATGGAGTATGGGGTGGAACTTTATTCTCTGAAACTATTACATTTATATCTATAAATTTAATTACTAATATCAAAAGAAATACATCAAAATCTACTGAATATTATAATGTTACAGAAATGGCATAGAAAATAATGGGTGTGAAATAATATATTCACACCCTTTTTGATTAGGAGAGAATAATATGAAAAAATATTTTTCGATAGGAGAAATGTCAAAATTACATAATATATCAATTGAAACACTAAGACATTATGATAGGGTTGGAATACTTAAGCCAGAATATATAAATGAAAAAACAGGATATAGATATTATTCAACACAAAGCTTTATAACAATAGATCTAATTAAAAAATGTAAAGCAATTGGATTATCCTTAGAAGAAATAAAAGAAATAAAGAATGATTATACGTCACTAGACTCAATATTAAATATCATAAAAAATCAAAAACATATTATAGATAAAAAGATAGTAGAATTAAATAATATTAAAAAAAGTATACAGAATCTTGAAAGTAGCATAAGTGAAGCTTTAGACGTTGGGATAAATAAATTTTTTATAAAATATAATAAAGAAAGAAAATTAAAAAAATATACATATACAAGAAGATATACAGAGGAATTTGAAATACAATTAAGAAAATCACTAAGAGAAATAGAAAAAGAATATAATTGCTCAGATGTAAAAATAGCATTTGAGACGTCTTATGATGGAATAGTAAAACAAAATGAATTGATATACACAAAAGCAATGTTAGAATTAGATTATAATGTATTAATTAATGAAGAAGATATAGTAACTCTTAAAGAAGGTAATTATTTGACTTTTTATTTTGATGATAATTTTTATGATAATAAAAAGTATTATTATAATGTAATTGAGTATATAAAAAATAACAATATAGATGTTATTGGGGAATTTTATGAAATATATGAGATGACCAGAGTTAGCAGTAATGGAGAGGTAAAATCATTAGCAAAAATTGAAATACTACTAAAGTAAAATTGTAAATCAATTAGAATTTGTATAAAATTATTTTGAGGGGATGAGCAAATGAGAAATAGTAGAAACAGAGTTTTTAATATGTTAAAGAGGATTCAAAACTTAAAATACAAATTAGTTTTGGACTCGTTAATTGTAGGTGTTTTAGTTGGGCTAACTATTGTGGCTCATAGATTAATTTTAAATAATATTTCACCTATATTTTTAAACTTATATAAAAAGGCTAATGAAAGTTATATATTTATAGGATTAGTTTTTTTATTAATGATAGCATTAGGATATTTAGTTGGTAAATGTGTAAAAAAAGAGCCCATGATAAGTGGAAGTGGTATACCACAAGTAGAAGGTATATTAACTAGAAGATTAAGTATTAATTGGTTTACGACACTATTATATAAGTTTGTTGGGGGACTTATTTGTTTATGTGCAGGGTTATCTGTTGGTAGAGAAGGTCCTTCTGTTCAAATGGGAGCTTGTATTGGAGAAGGAGTATCTAAAAAGTTAAAAAATCTAGATAATGAGGAAAAATATTTAATAACTAGTGGAGCTAGTGCAGGGTTATCAGCAGCATTTAATGCACCAATATCAGGAGTTATGTTTGCATTAGAAGAGACTCATAAAAATTTCTCACCATTAGTTTTATTATCTGCAATGATAGCATCTTTAGGTGCAGATTTTGTATCTAAGCAATTCTTTGGAGTTACACCGTCATTATATTTTGAAAAAGTAAATAATTTGCCGTTAAAGTATTATTGGTCATTAATTATTTTGGGATTAGTAATAGGAGTTAGTGGCGTTATTTTTAATAGAGGAATATTAAAGACTCAAGAAATATTCAAAAAATCTAAATTGAGTACAGAGTTAAAGTGCATAATACCATTTATTATTACGGGAATAGTAGGTATATTATGTCCTATATTACTAGGTGGTGGACATGATTTAATAATGGATTTAAAAAATCAAAATTTCTCATTATCAATATTATTAAGCTTTATAGTAATTAAATTTTTATTTACATTTATATGTTTTGGATCAGGCGTGCCTGGAGGAATATTCTTTCCACTATTAGTTTTAGGTGCATTAGTTGGTAATTTAACAGGAGATTTATTTGTTACCTACTTAGGTATAGAGAATACTTATATTGTTAATTTTATTATTCTCGCAATGGCAGCTCATTTTGCAGCAATAGTAAAGGCTCCTATAACAGCAATAATTCTAATATCAGAGATGACTGGATCATTAGATCATTTATTGGCACTAGCTATTGTAGTCGTTGTATCTCAGTTAACGTCAGATATATTAAATTCCAGTCCAATTTATGAAAGTTTACTAGAAAGAATATTATTAAAGTCACCATACAAGTATGATGTAAATGAAAGTAAAAAGTTATTATTAGAAATGGCAGTACATATGAATAGTGATATAGATGGAAGGAAAATAAAAGATGTATCATGGCCTAAAAATTGCTTAGTAGTTTCGATTTTAAGGGGGAATAAAGAAATAATACCTAGAGGTGATACTGAAATAATAAGTGGAGATTATCTTACAATAATGATGGATGAGAGTATGTACTCTAAAGTAATGGATGAAATAGAGTTAATATCAACTATTAATTAAAAAAAGAGGGCAATTAACCCTCTTTTACTATATCTTTTTCTAAAACATTTAACTTTTTAGCTACAATACCTGTAGTGCTAGCTTGAACTAAAAGTGTAAATATAATCGCCATAAATACTGTAGATGAAATCACATTATACCCAGGTATTTTAGACGATACTACAATACCTGATAATGCTGCAGGTATAACTCCAGTTTCTCTCACCCACATCATAAATATTTTTTCATTCCAGCTCCATTCAACTTTCCTATCAAAAGCTGTACAAATCATTACAACTATTGGTCTAGTTACAAATGTAAAAACTAGTATAACTAAAAATACTTTATTACCATATTTAATTAGGGAATTCAAATCTAAATGAGTACCTAATATTATAAATATACACATTCTAGCGATTTTTGATATATTTTCTCTAAAATGAATTCCTTCCATATAAATTTCATCAGCAATCCAAAATCCAAATACTTTTTTATTTCCAGCAACTAAACCTGATATAAAGACAGACATATATCCACTACCACCAAGTTTTTCTGAAATTTCATAAGCAAATATTACTATTATTATAGAAATTAAAGCCTCATATTTTGCAAATACACCATATTTTTTTTCTGATGTTAGTGCTGTAGCTATTAGTGCAATGATAGTACCTACAACTATTCCAACTACTATCATATAAAATAGTTTAAAAATGATTTGAGATAAATACATTTTTCCAGATGATGTAAGGCCTACAAATACAGTTGAAAATAATATAGCTCCAAATGCATCATTAAATGCAGACTCACTTATTACAGTTTGCTTTAACCTATTTTTAACTGGAAATTGTTTGAATACTGGTATTAAGCTTGCAGGATCAGTAGAAGCTATTATAGAACCTAAAAGCATACTAGTACCAATTGGTAAGTCTAATATAAAATAAGATGGTAATGCTACTATTCCAGCTGTTATAAATACCCCAAGAGATGATAAAAGTAAAACTGTTATTTTAACTTCATTTAAAATTTTTAATTTTACCTCTCTACCACCTTCATAAAGAATAAATGCAGAACCAAATGTTAGTATAAGTTCGTTGGCAACTGGAAAAGCATCTATATTAACTGCATTTAAAAATGTAGGTCCAAATGCAACTCCAAACAAAAGGTATATAACAACATCAGGTATTTTTAATTTTTCTCCTATAAATCCACCAATTACACCTAATACTGTAATTGATGCTATTATGAGAAGTAATTCGTTAGAACTTATTTCTGCAAGATTCATTTCGCCCATAATTCTACCTCTTCTATAAATATTAAAATATCTATATGAAGTTAGTATATACAAAAAGTATTATTTATATAAATTTAATTATTTAATGTATATAGTTATAAATTTAGATACTAAAAGCCTATATTAAAGTTAATTCCTTTTTTACTAAAAAATTACATAATGAGTTTATATTATCTTCTAAAATATCAGCATTAAATTTTAATGGTATTATAGTTGATAATTTATAAAATAATATTTCATTGTTATTTGAATCTATTCCTTTGTTTATATCTATATCAATATTTAAATTATTTTTTTCAGAGAAGATAGAATAGTTGTCTTTATAAATTTTTATATTATATATATCACCTGAAAAAATTTTATACTTCATAATTAAATTAGTTTTAGTTATTTTATAATTTGTAGGAACTAATTTTAGTATTTGATTATTTATATCTAATATTAATGGATTTAAATTTTTAATAATAATATCTTGTATTTTAAGCATTTTAGAAAGATAATAAATATCTTCATAATTATGAAGTAATATATTGCTTTTAATAGTTTCATTTTGTGAAGCTTCAAACTCTTTATAAAGTTCTACACTTTCTTTTCCAGATATAGTATCATTTCTATCTATTCCAAGGTATTTTTCTATAGTTTTAAGTTTACAATCTAAAAGACATAGTTTTTCTTTATAAGGTTTAACGATTCTTAATATATCTATATCATCATCTTTATTTAAGTGAAAGTCTATGTTATGTTTTTTTAACCTAGAATTTAAAAAAGGTATATCAAAAGTAAATCCATTAAAGGTTATATGTTTTTCAAATGAATTTATATTATTTATAAATGCTAACAATAATTCTTTTTCTTCATTTTCATTTAAAGCAAAGAATTGTTTTATTATTGTTTTATTATTTTCATTATAAACAATTCCAATTAATATAACCTTACTAAATTTGGGACTAAGACCAGTTGTTTCTATATCAAATACAAAGTGATTTTTAGGGATATCTATAAAATCATCACATATATGCTTAATTATCTCCATAAAATTTCTCCTTTTTTAGATTCTATATTATAATAGTTTGGTAATATTATAAAATATTATATAAACATTATAAAGTAAGAAAATAATACTTCAAGGTGGTAATTATGATAAATATAGATACATTAAATGAAAATCAAAGGCAGGCAGTATGTCACTTAGATGGCCCTTGTATGGTTCTTGCAGGTCCTGGTTCAGGAAAGACAAGAGTTATTACTCATAGGATTGCAAATATGGTTGTAAATAACAATATAAAACCAACGAGCATACTTGCTATAAGCTTTACAAAAGCATCTTCTATAGAAATGAAAAATAGATCTATGGCTTTAAGTAAAGATTTAAAAATGAACAAAGTTACATATGGAACATTCCACTCAGTATTTTTTAGGATATTAAGACATTTTGAAAAATATAGCTTAGATAGTATATTAGACGAGAAGTCTAAAAGACTAGCAATAAAGGGAATTTTAAAAAGCTTAAATATTGAAAATGGAGAAGATGATGAAGTAATTGGGCAATTTATAAATGAAATTTCCTTTGTCAAAAACGAATTAATGGATAAAGTTGATTTTAATTCAGAAGTTATGAGTAAAGATGAGTTTATTAAAGCCTATAATTTATATGAGGAGCATAAGCATCAAGTGAAAAAAATAGATTTTGATGATATGCTACTTAGAACTTATTTTTTGCTTAAAAATAATATGAAAGCTTTAGAAACAGTAAGAAATGCATATAGATATATTTTAGTAGACGAATTTCAAGATATAAATAAAGTTCAATTTGAGGTATTAAAGTTAATAGCTAATCCTTTAAATAATATATTTGTTGTTGGAGATGAAGATCAAAGTATATATGGATTCAGAGGGGCAAGACCAGATTTTTTATTAGAATTTGAAGAATACTTTGAAGGAACTAAAAAGATTCTATTAGATATAAATTATAGATCTAAAGGTGAAATTATAGATATTGCAAATAGATTAATAGAAAAAAACTCAAATAGATATGAAAAAGTAATAAAATGTAGTCAAGGAAATGGAGGAAATATAAATTATATAGCTCCAAAAGACTCAGAAGAAGAAGCTGTTATTATTGGAAAAGAAATATTAGATGAGGTAAAAAAAGACTTTGTAGAGTACAGTGATTTTGCTGTTATATATAGAACTAATATACAATCGAGAGCTTTAGTGGATGTATTTATGGATATGAGGATACCTTTTGTAGTTAAAGATTCTATAGTTACTATATATGACCATTGGGCATCTCAGGATATACTTGCATATTTAAGATTAGGGCTTGATCCTAGTTCAACTAAAGATTGGGTTAGGATTATAAATAAGCCATTTAGATATATATCTAGAGATAGTATAAATAGTATAAAAGATGAGAAAGACTTTATAAATGCTTTAATAACTAAGTGCAACCTTCATCCAAAACAAGTAAAAACTATAAATGACTTAGATATTGATTTAAGTTACTTAAAAACATTAAGTCCTCAAAATGCAATTTCTTACATTAGGACAAGTTTAGAATATGATATATATATCTTAGATTATTGTTCAAATAGAAAGATTAAAACAAATGGATTAATTGAGATTTTAAACGAATTAGAAAGTTCTGCAAGTAATTTTAAAACGATAAAAGATTATTTAGATCATATAGATAGAGTGAAATCAGAAGTTGCAGATAATAAACACAAAGATCAAAGCGATGGTGTAATATTTACAACAATGCATAGTGCCAAAGGATTAGAATTTAAGAACGTATATATTATAGGAGTAAATGAGGGAACTATACCTCATGAAAAATCATATGATTTAGATGATGACGATAAAAAAGATAACCAAATTGAAGAAGAAAGAAGACTTATGTATGTTGCTATTACCAGAGCTGAAGAAAATTTATGTATAAGCTCACCACAAAATAAGTATGGAAAAAAAGTATCTGTATCAACTTTTATAGATGATATTAAAGCTCCTACTAAAGAAGAAATGGATAATATAAATATAGGTGACACAATATACCATAAGAAATTCAAAGAGGGAACTATAGTATCTAAAGATGGAGATTCTATTAGAGTTAAGTTTTCTGATGGAACAAGAATTTTAAATTATAGAGTATGTGTATTAAATAATGTTATACATATTTAAATATGTAAATATTTAATAATGAATACATTATTCATAAAATTAAAAAAATATATATAATTCAAAAAATAAAATTGACACTTAAGGCTTATAACACTACAATTGTATTAACAATTTCAAATAAGAAATCCTAAGAAAAAGAAAGTAACCTAAGTGGATTTTCAGCGAGCTAGGAATTGGTGTGAGCCTAGTATTGAAGTTTAGAGTGAAAAGAGCTTTGGAGGAGATTATCAGAAATTAATAGTATGATAATTGGATAGCCCGCCTTAAGGGTTTGAGAGGATAAGTTAAACTTATCAAAAAGAGTGGTAACGCGGATATAATTCGTCTCTTAGTCATTATGACTAAGAGGCTTTTTTATTTGTAAACATTATTTTGATATGAATGATTTATCAAAAAGAGTGGTAACGCGGATATAATTCGTCTCTTAGCTATTATAGCTAAGGGGCTTTTTTTATACTCAAATAAATTTTTTATTATAAATAGGGAGGAATTATTATGAAGATATTAAAGAAATTAATGGGTTTAGGTATAGTATTTACACTATCATTAGGAATGGCAGCATGTAGTTCATCAAATGAAAGTAAAGATGAAGCTAAGGATGAATTACAACAGATAAAAGATTCTGGGAAATTAGTATTAGCAACAAGTGCAGAGTATTCACCATATGAATTCCATAAAATGATAGATGGTAAAGATACCATAGTTGGCTTTGATGTTATGATAGCTAAAGAAATAGCCGATGAGATTGGCGTTGATTTAGAATTTATGGATATGGATTTTGATGGATTATTAGGAGCGTTAAATGCAGATAAGGCAGATATAGTATTAGCCTGTATGACACCTAATGAAGAAAGAGAAAAAAGCGTTGATTTTTCTAATTTATATTATGAAGATAAAAATGTAGTAATAGTAAAAAAAGGTGATGAAGATAAAATAAAATCTGATGAAGATTTAAAAAATATAAAGATTGGAGTTCAAAGAGGAAGTACTCAAGAAGCATTTGTAGTAGACGAATTAGGTTGTACAGACTATAAAAGTTTAGCTAAAACACCAGATTTAATGTTAGAACTTCAAAATGGAAATATAGATGCTATAGTAACTGGAAAGAATGTTGCTGCAATAAATATTGAAAACTATGATAATGTTGCAATAGGAAATAGTAATGTAGGAGAAGATTGTGAAGAAAGTGCAGCAGTAGCATTTAAGAAAAGTGATAAAAATGAATCTTTAATAGAATTAACTAACAATGTTATAAAGAAATTACAAGATGAAGGCAAAATAGATGAATATATGCAAGATGCTATAAAATTAGATGATGAACAATAAGGATTAATGATTTAGGAGGTGGGAACATGGATTTTAGTTTTTTAAGTAAATATGGAAGCTTATTTTTAGAAGGAACATCTGTAACAGTAATAATTTCACTAGTGGCATTATTATTTGGGTGTATTATAGGTATGTTAATTTGTTTAATGAAATTATCTACATTTAAGGTATTAAAAGCTGTAGCAATAACATATATAGAAATTTTAAGAGGAACACCTCTATTTGTTCAAATATATATAATTTACTTTGGGTTACCACAGGTTGGAATAGATTTTCCAAGTATATTAGGGATATCTAGTGATTTTATAGCAGGTGCATTTGCTTTATCAATAAACTCAGGAGCCTATGTGGCTGAAATATTAAGATCAGGAATACAATCAGTTGAAAAAGGTCAAATGGAAGCAAGTAGATCTTTGGGGTTAGGCTATGCAGCAACAATGAGATATGTAATAGTACCACAAGCTATAAAAAATATATTACCATCTTTAGCTAATGAATTTATAACTCTAGTGAAAGAGTCTGCAATAATATCAGTTATAGGTGTACGTGAGATAATGTTTACTTCATCAATAGTTAAGAATGCCACATATAAACCATTAGAGCCACTTATAGTAGCAGCTATTATATACTTTATATTAACGTTTACATTATCTAAGTTAGTAGGTAAATTTGAGAAAAAGCTAGCTAAAGCTAATGCATAGATTATAAAAAAAGGATAGTGATAATATGATTACAATAAAAAATTTAAAAAAATCATTTGGAGATGTACATGTATTGAAAGGTATAGATTTAAAAGTTGATAAGGGAGAGATAATGGCTATAGTAGGTCCTAGTGGTTCTGGCAAGAGTACATTGCTTAGATGTATGAATTTATTAGAAGAACCAACTGAGGGAGAAATAATATTTGAAGGAACTAATATAGCTGATAAAAAAGTTAATATAGATGAAATAAGACAAAAAATAGGAATGGTATTTCAAAACTTTAATTTGTTTCCTCATAAGACAATATTAGAAAATATCACTTTAGCACCAGTAATATTAAAGAAGATGAACCAGTCAGAGGCTAATAAGAAGGCAGAGTATTTATTAGATAGAGTTGGGCTTTTATATAAAAAAGATGCTTATCCAGCACAATTATCAGGAGGACAAAAACAAAGAATAGCTATAGCTAGAGCTCTAGCTATGGAGCCTGATATGATGTTATTTGATGAGCCAACTTCAGCTCTTGATCCTGAGATGGTAACAGAAGTTTTAGATGTTATAAAAGAATTAGCAGAAGATGGGATGACTATGGCTATAGTTACACATGAAATGGGATTTGCAAAGGAAGTTGCTGATAGAGTTATATTTGTGGATGGTGGCAAGATAATTGAAGATGATTGTCCAGAAAATGTATTTAATAACCCTACACATCAAAGAACACAAGAATTCTTAGCGAAAATATTAGCTTAGTAGTAAGAAGAGATAAAGATATTTTAGCTAAAAACTAATGGATTTTTTTTTATATTTTAAGTTGAATTATAAACCGGGGGGATATATTATATGAAATTAAAAAAATTAATTATATTTGGATTAAGTTTAGGAATGACATTATTTATGATTGGATGTAGCTCAAGTAGTGATGAAAATACATCAGAAAGTAATAAATTAGAAGAAATAAAAAATAGAGGTAAGTTAATTGTAGCAACTAGTGCAGATTATCCTCCGTATGAGTTTCATAAAATAATAGATGGAAAAGATACTATAGTTGGATTAGATGCTATGATAGCTAAAGATATAGCAGATGGAATAGGTGTAGAATTAGAATTTTTAGATATGGATTTTGATGGGGTACTTGGGGCAGTAAATGCAGATAAAGCGGATTTAGTTTTAGCTGGTATGACTGCTACAGATGAAAGAAAAGAAAGTGTAAATTTCTCAGAACCTTACTATCATGAGAAAAATAAAATAATAGTAAGAAAGGGAGATGAAGATATAGCTAAAACTGAAGATAATGTAAAAAATATGAAAATGGGTGTACAAAAAGGAAGTATTCAAGAAACTTTTATAGCTGAAACTTTAGGATCTATTAATTATAAAAGTTTAGCTAAGATACCTGATCTAATTTTAGAACTTCAAAATGGAAATATAGATGGAATACTTTGTAGTGAGAATGTAACCAATATAAATATAGATAGCTATGAAGGAATATCGGTAGCAAATTCCACAGTAGGAGAAGATATACATAAAGGTGCATCTGTAGCATTTAAGAAAGATGACAGCACAAAAGAACTTGTAGAAGTAGTAAATAAGATATTAAAAGGCCTTAATGAAAGTGGGACTATAGATAAATATATGGAGGGAGCTAGAAATTTAGCTAAAGAAGAGTAGTTTATAAATTTAATTAAACTAAAATTCCTTTATGGCAGTGATAGAAGTATAAAATCAGTGCATAAAGGAATTTTTTTATTAATAAAACAATTATTAAACTCTAGAGAATAAATCTTCTAATAAATTTATACTATCACCATAAAATGTTGTAAATTCTTCATTTTTACTATCAGCTATAGAAGCAACTGGTATAGAAAGTGACACATCGGACATTAGGCTGATACTGCTATTAGGATTTGAAGTTATGCAGATAATATCTCCTCCAAGGTCAGATAACTGTTCAATCTTTCTTATACATGAAAAGTTTTCTCCAGATTTTGATACTACTATTAATGTAGGAGAATGATCTCTTTCATACACTATAGGTATTTCTAAGCCATGTAATAATATAACATTGTATTTCTTTACTAAAAGCTTTCTGTGTATGTATCCAGTTACAAATTCACAAAAGCCCTCTCCATAAAGATAAATATACTTTTTCTTGTTTAAATATTTTTTTGATAGCTCATCAAGATCAGCTAAAGGGATTTTAGAACACCAGTTGAAATAATTTTCCTGTTCATTATTATTAGTTAAACTATCTGATGTCATTCTTTTTATATCAAAAATCAACTCATTATAACCACTGTATCCAAGTTTTTTTGAAAGTCTAATAATGGACGCTGTAGAAGTAAAGTTTGACTTAGCAAGTTGCCTTATACCTTCTTTTTTTACCTTATCTGGATTTGTAAATATGTATTCAAGTATTTTTGTTTCTGAATCTGATAAATTTTGATTCTTAAAGATTCTCCCAACATGAAATGTTTTGATCATATATATCCCCTTTTTTAAATTTTTACATTTAATATATAAATATTATATCATAAAGAATTTATATTTTGAAACATGTTACGCTATTGTACATATGTTACAAAAGTAGTTAGAAGTATATTAATGTAGTAAAAAAGGATATATAATTTAAATATATCAAAGAAAAGGGGGAGAATGATATCAAGAGACTAATTATTAACGCAGATGACTTTGGATATTCTAATGCTGTAAACTTAGGAATAATTAAGAGTCATATAAAAGGTGTTTTAACATCAACAACATTAATGGCAAATATGTCAGGTACAGAACATGCAATTGAACTATCTAAACAGACACCTACATTGGCAGTAGGGGTACATTTAACATTAACATGTGGTAAACCTATTTTAGGTAAAAATGTAAGATCGTTGATAAAAAATGATGGAAGTTTTCATAATTTAAGTGATTTTGAAAATGAAAGTATAGAAATTGATAAAAATGAACTTTATGATGAATGGAAATCTCAGATAGATAAATTATGCTCACTAGGGATTAAATTAAGTCATATTGATTCACATCATCATATACACACATTTAAACAAACATCTGAGGTAGTAAAAACACTTTCTAAAGAATATGATTTACCAGTTAGAAACTGTAATAGAGTAGTAAATGAGGATGATATAAATTTTTTAGATTTGTGCAATTATGAACCAATTAGAGATATGTCTAATAAGTATATGTCAGTTAGAGATAAGTGTTTTAAAATTATAGAGTCAAATATACTTAAAAATATAGAATTTAAAAAAAGTGAGGCGATGTGTCATCCTGCATTTATAGATAGCTGTTTATTGGAAGGTTCATCTTTCAACATTCCTAGAGCAAGAGAAGTAGATATTCTATGTGATCCATATATGAGAGAACTTATAGATAAGTATGATATAAATCTTTGCAATTATAATAATATATAAATTTAAAGGGGGATATTATTTTGGCTAATTCACTTAGATTAGTAAGTAATCAATTATCTAAATTAGGAAAAGCAATGCTAATTCCAGTTGTTGCTATGCCTGTTGCAGGTCTTTTATCTAGACTTGGGCAACCAGACTTATTAAACTTAGATATATTAAAGATAGCGTCAGACGTTATATTTGGAAACTTAGATTTATTGTTTGCAGTTGGATGTATACTAGCATATACAAAAAGTAAAGATAAATCATCTGCAGTTTTAGCAGGAGTACTATCAGTTATGGTATTTAGGCAAGCGCTTACATACTTAAATGAAAGTATTAGCATGGGGGTATTTGGAGGTATAGTATCAGGTATAAGTACAGCTGTTATATATAACTATAGTAAAGACTGGAAAGTTCCTAGTATGTTTTCTTTCTTTGCAGGTGAAAAATTAGCTATAACTTTAGGTCCAATATTTTCACTTGTTTTAGCTGGAGTTTTTAGCTTTATATGGCCTCCAATAGAAGCTGGATTAGATACTTTTGCAATAGGACTAGGATCTATGGGAATCTTTGGAGTATTCTTATTTGGATTTTTAAACAGAGCTTTAATACCAACAGGATTACATCATGTTTTTAATGCTTATATATTTTATGAGTTAGGTAGTTATACAACAGCCAATGGAACAGTAGTAACAGGTGAAATGACAAGATTTTTAGCAGGGGACCCAAGTGCAGGATCATTTTTAGTAATGTTTTACGTAATAATGGTATTTGGAATACCTGGTGTGGCTGCTGCAATGTATAAAACAGCACGCCCAGAAAATAAAGAAGAAGTAAAAGGATTAGCAAACAGTGGAGCCTTAACTTCAATAGTGGCAGGTGTAACAGAGCCGATTGAATTTTCATTCATGTTTACATCTCCACTTCTATACCTTATACATTCAGTATTTACAGGTTTGGCTGGAGCAGTATTATACATATTTAATTCAAGACTTGGTTTTGCATTTGGATTTAATATTATAGATTTAGTTTTAAACTGGAGTATGGGTAATAATGTAATTTATATTATACCCGTTGGTGTAGCATTTTTCTTCTTATATTACTTTACATTTAAAACAATCATTCTTAAAAAAGATATAAAAACTCCAGGAAGAAGTGAAGCTATATCTGAAGATATTGATGAAGAATCATTAAAACTATCACACTCAAATTATGGATATATGGCAAAAAAATTATTACAAAATGTTGGTGGAGCAGAAAATATAATAAATGCAGAAAATTGCGTAACAAGAATGCGTTTAGAAATAAAAGATATAAATTTAATAAATGAAAATAATATAAAAAATACAGGAGCAAAAGGTGTAGTAAAGGTAAGTAAAAATAATATACAAATCATAATAGGTACAGAAGTAGTTCATGTTATGAAGGCATTTAATGAACTATTAAGTGAATCAGTAAGTGAGGGAGTGAGATAATATGGGAAATAAAATTGTAATAGTAGGTGGAGGATCTACACATACACCAGGTATAGTGGAGGTACTTAGAAATAGATCAAAAGATTTAAAATTAGAAGAATTAGTACTATATGATACAAATGAAGAAAGAAACAATCTTATTGGAGAATTTACAAAAATTTATTATAGAGATAATAAATCAGATGTTAAAGTTTCTTACACTACAGATATAAGAGAAGCTTTTAAAGATGCTAATTTTTTATATGTTCAAATAAGACCGGGTCTTAATAATCAAAGAGAAATTGATGAAAAGATATGTTTAAAACATAATGTTGTAGGACAAGAAACATGTGGTTTAGGAGGATTCTCTTTTGCATTAAGAGTTATACCTGAAATTTTAAAAATAGTAGAGGTAGCTCAAGAAGTTTGTCCTGATGCTTGGATATTAAATTATACGAATCCAGAAGCAATAATTTCAGAAGCAATATATAAGAAATTCCCTAAGGCTAAGTGCTTATGCATATGTGATATGCCAATAAGCATAGAAGAAACATTAGCAGATTATTTGAATATTCCTTATAAGGATTTAACTTTTAAATACTTTGGTTTAAATCATTTTGGATGGTGGACTAATATTTATGATAAGAACGGAAATGATTTATTACCAGGAATAAGAGAAAAAGTACAATCAGGAGAACTAAAGGGATTAATTCAAACAAACGAAGAAATTATAGGCGATGACTATTGGACTAAGACATTTCAAAATGTAATTAAAGCATTTAAAATGTATCCTCAGTATTTCCCTAATTGTTATTTACAATATTATTATTTTGCAGATGAAATGGTTGAATCAGATAATATCGAATTTACGAGAGGGTCTTATGTATTAAGCACTAGAGAAATTACAGTATTTGAAGAGTGTAAAAAAGTTATAGAATTAGGTACAGCTAAAGATTCAAAATTATTAGGTGGAGTTCATGGAAATTATATAGTAGATATAACTAATGCTATAATACATGATACAAAAGAAAGATTTATAGTAAATATAAAAAATAATGGGGCAATTAATAACTTTAATAGTGATGCAGTAGTAGAAGTACCTTGCTACGTTGGAGCAACAGGAGCAGAACCTGTGACTGTTGGAAATATACCGACATTCCATAAGAGTATGATGGAAATGCAAAAAGGATATGAAAAGTTAACTGTTGAAACAGCACTTACTGGATCTTATGATACTGCTATGGAAGCTATTTTACTTAATAAGACAATACCTTCTTACAGAGTAGGAAAAGCTGTTTTAGATGATTTAATGAAAGCTAACAAAGATTATTGGCCTACATTTAAATAAATAAATTATTAATACATATAAACACTCAGATTCTTGTGAATAGGGGTGTTTATATGTATATATTATAAATATTTAGCATGATTAATAATTGAGGGAAGATTACTATTAAAAAGGAGACTATATTATGTTAAAAATTTTAAAACGAAGTTTAGTAAGCTTAATGACATTATTGACGATTGTATCAACTTTATTTACTTCATTAGTCTATGCAGAAGATCAACCACCTAATCCGACAACAAAAGATGGATATACACTAGATTTTTCAGATGAATTTGATGGTCCAGAGTTGGATAAGACAAAGTGGACAGATTACTATTTACCTAACTGGGCAGAAAATCCAGAAAATGCAAAAGCAAATTATAGATTTGAAGATGGTTCCTTAATAGAGTATATAACAGAAGATCAAAAACCATGGAGTCCTGAACATGATGGAAAAGTTCGTTCATCAGCTATAATGTCATTCGATAAAAATTGGATTCATAATTTTAGTGGTACAACTGAAAATCAAGATAGAGATCCTTGGATAGGATATGCTACTACTTATGGATACTTTGAAATTCGTGCAAAGTTTGCTGACTGTGGAGGTGGGGGTCATCAAGCTTGGTGGATGGTAGGAATGCAAAATGATACTGATGATTGGTTTAATTCAAAAGAAACTGGGGAAATAGATATTATAGAATCATTTTTTAGCAAACCGGATACTTGGAGGATTGCAGCATATGGATGGAATGATCCAAACTTTCAAACAAGTTGGATGATTTCTGAAGAATCTGTACCATCAGGAGATCCAACATCAGAATATCATATATATGCATTAGATTGGTCACCAGGAAGCTTAAAATTCTACTATGATAATGAACTATATAAAGTAATAGATCAATCTCCTAATTATCCTATGGGAACAATATTAAACATATATACAGATGCAGGTTCAGGAGAACATAATGATGTTTGGCCAAAACAATGGGCAATAGATTACTTCCGTGTTTGGAAAAAAGACGGAGGATATGAAGAACCTCTATATCATATAAAAAATAGAGAGACAGGAAAATATTTATACATAGAAGAAGATAAAAATGAAGTTTTATATGGAGATATTAATGAATTTGATACAAATGGGGTATGGAAAAAAGAAGCTGCGGGTGAATATGTTCGCTTAAAAAATGAAAAAACTGAAGAATATTTACATATAGAAAATCAGACAAGTTTTTTAGAACATGGTAAAGTACTTCCGACATATTATAGTGCTCAATGGAAAATGGAAAAAGAAGGTAATTACTTAAGGTTTAATAATAGATGGAAAAATAACATGTATATTCATACTGAGGATGAAAACGGTTTAGTTCAGTATGGGAATGTACCGAACAGTTATTGGAGCAGTCAATGGGAGCTAATCCCTGCAAATTTAGATATTAAATAGATATATTTATTGCAAAAGGATCTAGAACTTTCTAGGTTCTTTTGCAAAAGAGAAAGGGAATATGCTATGAAGATTTTAAATATATTGATATTTTGTATTATTATTTCAACTTTTGCAGGTTGCTCGGAGAATGGGAATATTACTAATGCAGATAGTAGTAGTTTACATAATATAAATTTAAATGAAGAAGAAAAAAAACAATTAGAAAGAGAAAGTCAAACACTATGGACTGTACTAGATAAAGATGGAAATGACAAAGAGATGCTACAAAGTAATAATGAGGATGTAAATAAGATAATAGATATTATAGAAAAACATTGCTTAACTGTAGATAATAGAGACTTTAAGGATTTAGATGTAGAAGACGAATATGATTTATATAGTTATAATTTTATTAAGAAATTAGAAAATGAAAATTATAAAGAATTAGTAAATAATATGTATAAAGATAATAAATTAGTATTGAATCATAAAAATTTAATATGGTATCGTAATTATTTTAATGAAGACATGACTACTTGTAAAGTAACTATTGAATCAGAATTTGTAATTGATAAGGCTAATAAAGATTATCTTGATAAAAATAAAATGAATTTAGACGAAGTTTATCAAGAGAAAAGAGTATATTATGTAGAAAAGTTAGAAAATGAATGGAAAATTGTTAATATAGAAAAAGGTGCTTTGACGAAAAGAAATCAGGCAGGATAAAGCAAAGTCCACTTTTACATAAATAGAAAATATTATGTGAAAGTGGACTTTAAATTTTATTATATTAAAAAATAATTTATTAATTTTAATAGTATATACCTTTTTCAAAGTAATCTTTTATTTCTTCTAAATTATTTGTTTTTCCTAAAGCTAAAATTAATTTTAGTCTTGCTTTGTGACCTGGTAAATCACCACCAAATATACAACCTAGGTTTCTTAAGTCTCTACCTGAACCAAGGTATCCGTAACTATCAAATACTCTACCAGAATTACATCTTGACACTATAACAACTGGAATATTGTTTTCTCTAGCATATTTGACACCCTCATACATTTTTGGAGGTATGTTTCCTCTACCCATAGCTTCGATGACTATACCTTTATATCCATTATCTACAGCTAATTTTAAAAATGTTTCATCCATTCCAACTGCAGACTTGAATAAAGCAACTTTATTTTCTACCTTATCAGTGTCAATTATAGTTCTATTTGTTATTTTCTTATATAAAAGAAATTCATTACAGTCTATAACTCCTAGTGGTCCGCCAGTTACTGATTGGAAGGTATTTAAAGCTAGAGTATCAGTCTTAGTAGCTTCAGAAGCAGCTATAACCTCATTGTTTAAAACAATAAGAACTCCTTTTTTACGGGCACTATCTGATATAGCAGTACAAACTGCACCAGATAAGTTACTTGGACCATCATATCCAAGTTCAGAGCTACTTCTCATAGCCCCTGTAACTATTACAGGCTTTTCATTATCTATAGTTAAATCTAAGAAATAAGCAGTTTCTTCTAAACTATCAGTACCATGAGTTATTACTACACCACAAATATCTTCTCTTTCTAAAAGATTATTTACGTAGTGTTTTAATTCCATCATTCTTTCTGGTGTCATATGAGGTCCTGGTATTTCATCAAAATTTAAAACTTCAACATTAGCAACTTTATCAATATTTGTTACCATAGACATTATTTGTTCACCAGATAAAGTAGGTATTGCTGCACCGACTTTTTCGTCAACTGTCATAGATATAGTACCTCCAGTGAAGACTATAGCTACTTTCTTCTTATTAGTCATAATATCCCACCTCTTAATTAAAAATTTATTTTATACTAAATATAAATTATATCAAAAAGAATAAAACTAATCTATGTTATGGAATGATAAATAAAATCCTTTAATGTAAAAAAATGCAAAAAAAAAGAGCTGGGGAAGCTCTTCTTTTTTGTTTAAGATGATTTCCGTTATCATCTTAAACTAATGGATATAAAGTATATCCGTTCAAAAGGGGTATTGGGAATAGAGATTTTAATTAAGGTTATCAGGGGGATAACCATGTATTAATAATAACAATATTCGACAAGAAAATCAATAGTTTTTACAAAAAAATTGTCATAAATATGTTAAATCTATGTTAAATTTGAAAAAATCAAAGTAAGCTTATATTTATTAAAAAAATATAAAAAAATAACCTACTTCTTTTCCGATCTGAAGTAGGTGTCAAATGAATATAAAAGTATTCATTTAAAAGGGGTATTGGGAATAGAGATTTTACTAAGGTTATCAGGGGGATAACCATGTATTAATAATAACAATCTTCGACAATAAAATCAATAGTTTTACAAAAAAACTTTAAAAACTTTTCGACAAATTGAAAGCTAAGAAAAATATTAAAAAACTAGGTTTTTAATGGTATAATAAGAAGATATGAATAAATCCAATAAAAATAGATATTAGCTTAAAAACATTGGAATACTAACAATGAGAAAATTTTATTTAACCTGATAATTAATTTATGAAATTGTCAAAACTAAATAAAAGGCTAAAGGTAATATATTAATGAAAGAAAGTTGGTGTATTATATGGAAATATATTTAGATAACAGTGCTACAACTAAACCATATAAAGAAGTTGTAGATAAAATGGTTTATGCCCTTACTACTGATTATGCAAATCCGTCTTCATTACATAGAAAAGGTATAGAAGTAGAGAAAAATATAAAAGCAATAAGACAAGGTATCGCTAGAACTATAGGTGCAAAGGATAAGGAAATATACTTTACATCAGGTGGTACAGAATCTAATAACGCTATAATAAGAGGAGTTGCTAATTTATATAAAAAGAGAAAGAACCATATAATATCAACAGAAATTGAACATCCATCTGTTTTAAATACTTTAAAAGATTTAGAAGAAGATGGGTTTGAAGTTACATATTTAAAGGTTGATAAAGAAGGAAAAATAAATATAGATGATTTAAAAAATGCTATAAAGTCAAGTACAATATTAATAACTATAATGCATGTAAATAATGAAATAGGAAGTATACAGCCAATAGAAGCTATAGGGAAGTACTTAAAATCATTAAGTGATAAAATTTATTTACATGTTGATGCAGTTCAATCTTATTCTAAGATAAACTTTAAGCCATCTAGATATAATATAGATTTTATGAGCGTTAGCGGTCATAAATTACATGGTCCTAAAGGAATAGGATTTATGTATATTAAAGAAAGTAATAGACTAAAACCAATACTTACAGGTGGAGGACAAGAAATAGGAATAAGATCAGGTACAGAGAATGTTCCTGGTATATATGGAATAGGTGAAGCTGTAAGAATTTTAAATAAGGACCTAAATCAAACAATAGATAAAATTAAAGAACTTAAAAATTTATTAAAAGAAGAAATTATAAAAAATATAGATGACATAAAAGTAAACTCTCCTGAAGATGGAGTTTGTCATATATTAAATATATCCTTTAAAGATGTAAGAGGAGAAGTTTTACTTCATTATTTAGAGCAAAAAGGTGTTTATGTATCAACAGGTTCAGCATGTTCATCTAAGAAAAAAGGAAGTCATGTATTAAATGCAATAGGACTTACTGCAAATGAAATAGAAGGTGCAATAAGATTTAGTTTATCAGACTTAAATACAAAAGATGAAATATTAGAAGTTGTAAATATATTAAAAGAATCGGTAAGTGATTTAAGAATGATTATAAGAAGACGATAATTATTAATAAATTTGAATTATTAATTATAAATAAAGAAAACCTATAATAATAGGTGAAGACATAAAAATTTATCTAAGAGGTGACAAATTTGTATAATATACTAATAGTTAAGTACGGAGAAATAGGTGTAAAAGGAAAAAATAGATACCTATTCGAAAATAAGCTTGTTAAAAATGTAAAGAATATGCTTAAGCCACTAGGGAAATTTGATGTATATAAGGAATACGGAAGAATATACGTTAATTTAGAAGATTATGATTATGAAGAAGTAGCAGAAGAAGTAAGAAAAGTTTTTGGAATTGTTGGAGTTTGTCCTGCTATAAGAGCTGAAAAAGATTACGATAAATTAAAAGAATTAGCACTTCAAGTTCTAGAAGAAAAGATAGAATCAGGAGCAAAGACTTTTAAAGTAGAATCAAAAAGAGGAGATAAAGATTTTAAATTTACTTCTCAAGAAATGAGTATAGATATAGCAGGATACTTAGTATCAAAAGTTCATGATAGAATAGGTGTAGATATAAGAAATCCAGAGACTAAGATAATATGTGAATATAGACAAAATCATGTAATGGTATATAGTGATACAGTGCCAGGATATGGTGGATTACCATTAGGTACTAATGGTAGAGCAATGTCACTTTTATCAGGTGGTATAGATTCTCCAGTTGCATCTTGGATGGTTGCAAAGAGAGGTATGGAAATAGAAGCAATACACTTCCATACATATCCGTTTACTAGTGAAAAATCACAAGAGAAGGTAAGAGATTTAGCAAGAATATTATCTAAATACTGTGGAAGGCTTAGACTTCACAAAGTAAATATACTAGAAATACAAAAAGCTATTGGTATGAATTGTAATGATGAAGAAATGACAATCATATCAAGAAGATTTATGATGCAAATAGCACAAAGAGTAGCAGAGAGTAGAAGATGTGATGCTTTAGTTACAGGTGAAAGTATAGGACAAGTTGCTTCTCAAACAATACAAGGTTTAACTTGTACTAATGCTTCAGTAACTATGCCAGTATTTAGACCATTAATAGCAATGGACAAAACTGAAATAATAGATATAGCTCAAAAAATAGGTACATTTGAAACATCTATATTACCAGAAGAAGATTGTTGTAGTGTATTTGCTCCTAAAAAGCCAGTTACTAAGCCTAGACTTGAAAGAATAGAGAAGTCAGAGTCGAAATTAGATGTAGAAAAATTAATACAAGATGCTATAGATAATATAGAAGTAGAAGATATAGAATTTTAATAAAAAAGGGTTTTTAGCTTTATAGCTAAAGGCTCTTTTTGCCATTTAAGGATATTGATATTTTGTAACGAAAGCAATTTAAAATACATATAATACTAATGTAAAAAAATTAAAGGGGATGTCTTATATGACAAGAAAGGAATTAAAATTTAGAGCAAAACAACAATTAAAAGGTAATTGGTGGACTGCAATAGGAGTAATATTAATCATTGCTATTATTGAAGGTTTATTAGGATTCTTAGGTACTAAATATGAGGAAAGTGTATGGTATCCAACAATAATCGGAATAGTAACATTTTTAATTGTAACACCATTAGTTTTAGGTAAAACTATATTCTTTTTAAAATTATCTAAATCTGAAGAGGGAAGATGTTCAGATGTATTTTTAGGATATAAGAATTATTTGAAGGTAATTGGAGTATCAATTTTAAGTGAAATAATTATATGTATAGGATTTATTGTATTTATAATACCAGGAATTATTTTATCTCTTATGTATTCACAAGTTTATTATATATTAGCTGAAAACCCTGATATAGGCATAGTAGAATGTCTAAAGAAAAGTAGAGTGATGATGCAAGGTCAAAAATGGAATTACTTTGTATTGATGTTAAGCTTTATATTATGGGGAATATTAACAGCTATTACAGCTGGAATAGCTGGTTTATATGTAATACCATATTACGAAGCTACATTTACTAATTTCTATTTAGATATAAATGATAAAAAGGAATTAGCATAATATATAAAAATAAAAGATCAGCTTATGCTGATCTTTTATTAAATATTTCTACATCGTATTTAGACATTATATCTATTGCTCTATCTATATCTTCTTGAGTTCCGTCCTCAATTTCTTTTAATTCATAATCTAAGCCCATGTTCTCCCATTTATGAACACCCATAGTATGATATGGAAGTATTTCAAATCTATCTACGTTATTTAAAGTGCTTACAAATTGAGCTAACTTTTCTAAGTTTTCAACATCATCAGTTACACCAGGTACTAATACGTGTCTTATCCAAACTGGTATATTCATATCGCTTAAATGTTTAGCTAATTTTAATGTTTTTTCAATTCCAACACCAGTTAAAGCTTTAGACTTTTCTTCAACCATATGCTTTATATCTAGAAGTACTAAGTCTGTATTTTCAAGAACTGGAGCTATAGTATCTATATTTACAAAACCTGAAGTGTCTAAGCATGTATGGATTTTGTTCTTTTTAGCTTTAGCAAATAATTCTGCTAAGAACTCTGGTTGTAATGTAGCTTCTCCGCCAGATACAGTTATACCTCCACCAGATGCTCTCATATATGAAGAATATTTAAGTGCTTGTGATATTATTTGATCTGTTGTATATTCAGTTCCGCTTTTAGTATCCCATGTATCTCTATTATGGCAGTATTTACATCTTAATGGGCATCCTTGCATAAATACTATAAATCTTATTCCTGGACCATCTACTGTACCAAATGTTTCTATTGAATGAACTCTTCCTTTTATCATCTTATTCACCTCATAAGTATATATTTAATCTTAATATTTTTATAATTTGTTAGGTTATAGCTTTATTTATTATTGAATACATATAAATTTAATAGTTGGTTACAATATATTGTATACAAAGTAACCATAAATAAATTATATGATATTTATTAAACAAAGTCTATAAATTATCTTAAATTTATTGTATTGTATTATATTACATTAATACCCATAAAAAGGTACCTAAAACTATTTTTATTATATTTTATAAGAATTTACAGAATATTATAAATTGGAATATAAGTAGTAGAGTATATATATATATAAAAAGAGTACAGGTGGATGAATCCTGTACTCTTTTAAGACGTAAGTTTTAAATATTATTGGATGATTGTAATATTTAAATTTTAGTTTTTTATTTAAAAATTAGTATAGTTTATTTAAATTAGTATAGTTTATTTAAATTAGTATAGTTATTTGATGTTATAAATTAAGCCATTTTTCCGTGGAATGTTCTGTTTATAACGTCTAATTGTTGTTCTCTAGTTAATTTTATGAAGTTAACAGCGTATCCTGAAACTCTTATTGTTAATTGTGGATACTCTTCTGGATGTTCCATAGCATCTTCTAAAGTAGCTCTATCAAATACGTTAACGTTTAAGTGATGAGCTCCATCTGCAAAGTATCCGTCCATCATTGCTGATAGGTTAGTTATTCTTTCATTCATATCTTTTCCTAAAGCACCTGGTACTATAGAGAAAGTATTAGATATACCGTCTTGAGAATGCTCGTATGGTAATTTAGCAACTGATGCTAATGAAGCTAAAGCTCCGTTAGTATCTCTTCCGTGCATTGGGTTAGCTCCTGGAGCAAATGGTTCACCAGCTCTTCTTCCGTCAGGAGTGTTACCAGTCTTCTTACCGTAAACAACGTTTGAAGTTATAGTAAGAACAGATTGAGTATGAACAGAATCTCTGTAAGTTTTGTTCTTTCTTATTTTGTTCATCATAGATTCAACTAAGTATACAGCTATTTCATCAGCTCTATCATCGTTGTTTCCGTATTTTGGATAGTCTCCTTCTATTTCGAAGTCAACAGCTATTCCTTGCTCGTTTCTTATAGTTTTAACTTTAGCATATTTTATAGCTGATAATGAGTCAGCACAAACTGAAAGTCCTGCTATACCACAAGCCATAGTTCTGAATACATCTCTATCATGTAAAGCCATTTCTAATGCTTCATAAGAGTACTTATCATGCATGTAGTGGATTACGTTTAATGTATTTACATAAAGGTTAGCTAACCAATCAGTGAATGGTTCGAATCTAGCCATAACTTCATCATAGTCTAAGTATTCAGAAGTTATTGGTTCAAATCTTGGTCCAACTTGAACTAATGATTTTTCATCCACTCCACCGTTTATTGCGTATAATAATGTCTTAGCTAAGTTAACTCTAGCTCCGAAGAACTGCATTTGCTTACCTATTCTCATTGCAGATACACAACAAGCTATACCGTAGTCATCTCCCCAGTATGGTCTCATTAAATCATCGTTTTCGTATTGAACTGAACTTGTATCTATAGATACTTTAGAACAGAAGTCTTTAAATCCTTGAGGGAATTTAGTTGACCATAATACTGTTAAGTTTGGTTCTGGAGATGGTCCAAGAGTGTAAAGAGTATTTAAAACTCTGAATGAGTTCTTAGTTACTAATGGTCTACCATCAACACCTATACCACCGATTGATTCAGTTACCCAAGTTGGATCTCCTGAGAATAAATCGTTGTAATCTGGAGTTCTTAAGAACTTAACCATTCTTAATTTCATTACGAAGTGGTCCATTAATTCTTGAACTTCTTCTTCAGTTATAGTTCCGTTAGCTAAATCTCTTTCGAAGTATATATCTAAGAAAGTAGAAGTTCTACCTATAGACATAGCAGCTCCGTTTTGATCTTTTATAGCAGCTAAGTAAGCGAAGTATAACCATTGAACAGCTTCTTTAGAGTTAGTAGCAGGTCCAGATATATCAAATCCGTAAGAATTTGCCATTCTCTTTAAAGCTTCTAAAGCTCTTATTTGTTCAGATATTTCTTCTCTTAATCTTATAGTATGCTCATCCATGCAAGAAACTTCTAAAGAATCTTTTTGAGCCATTTTATCTTCTATTAATCTATCAACACCGTAAAGTGCAACTCTTCTGTAGTCTCCTATGATTCTACCTCTTCCGTAAGCATCTGGAAGTCCTGTTATTATACCAGATCTTCTTGCAGCTCTCATTTCAGAAGTGTAAGCATCGAATACACCTTGGTTGTGAGTTTTTCTGTATTTAGTGAATATTTCGCTTATTTCTGGATCGCATTCGAATCCGTAAGCCTTACAAGAAGTTTCAACCATTCTTATACCACCATAAGGCATAACAGCTCTTTTTAAAGGTGCGTCAGTTTGGAATCCAACAACTGTTTCTAATTCTTTATCTAAGTATCCTGGAGCGTAAGCATCTATTCCAGAAACTGTTTTAGTATCAACATCTAGAGTTCCGCCATTGTCTCTTTCTTGTTTGAAAAGAACCATAGCTTTTTCCCATAATTTTTTAGTGTTTTCTGTAGCTCCAGCTAAGAAAGAATCATCTCCCTCATATGGAGTGTAGTTATCTTGGATGAACCCTCTAACATCTATTTCTTTAGTCCATCTACCAGTTTTAAAGCCTTCCCATGCATTCATTGTCATAGTGAAATCCTCCTTGTTTAAGATCAGGTATAATTTTGAACTTAAAATAAGTTTTATTATATAAATTTTATCTAGCTAGATTTATTTTTAACAATTAGATAATACCATATATTTAGTATTTTGTATACAAAATTTATAAGTAATTTTGTATTTATATTTAATTAAAAGTATAAGGTCTATACCTGTATTTTTTATTATTAATTTCTATGTTATATAGATACCCCTATTTTTTGGTATTAAAACAAAAATATTATAATATTTAGAAAATATAAAAAATTTTTTGAAAATACATTAACTATATAAATATTAATTTGGCATATATTGGACAAAACTGAATAACTATTAAATATGAGGGGAGGGGATTTTGTGTTAATAACAATAGTTTTATTTTTAATAGGATTTGTATTAATAACTAAAGGTGCAGATATTTTTATAAATTGTACAGTAGAAATAGGGAAGAAAACTCATATATCAGAACTTGTATTAGGAGCTACTATAGTTAGTTTTGCGACAACACTTCCAGAACTTACAGTATCATTATGTGCTTCTATAAATAATCAAACTACTATGAGTCTAGGAAATGCAGTTGGATCTATAATATGTAACACAGGTTTAATATTAGGACTAGTTGCGCTTATAAGTCCATTTAAAGTTGAAAGAAAAATGTTTATATCAAAATCTACATTATTATTAATTTCAATTTTAGCATTAATTATATCTGGTCTAGATGGAGGTATAAGTGGAATAGATTCTATAGTACTTTTAGCAATCTTAGCTATATTTATGTATAACAACTATAAGAGTGTTGTATCTAGACCGGTAAGAAGTGATAATATCAGTAGTTCATCAGCTAACGCAAATGGATTTAAAAAAGGAGAATTAGCCAAAACAATAATATTGTTCTTACTAGGATTAGCTATGATGGTAATAGGATCAAGATTATTAGTAGATAATGGATCAGATATAGCTAAGATGATAGGCATACCAGAAGGGATTATAAGTTTAACTATAATAGCTCTTGGAACATCTTTACCAGAATTGGTATCATCACTAACAGCAATAAAAAAGAAACATCATGCTATTTCTGTTGGTAATGTACTTGGAGCTAATATACTTAATATAACATCAGTTATATCTTTATCATCAGTGGTAAATGATATACCTATATTATCTCAAAACTCATCAATAGATTATCCTTTTATGATAGCTTTAGTTTTAATGCTTATACTTCCTACAATTAAAAATAACAAAATATATAGGTTACAAGGATTGATGTTATTACTAATTTATGGATCATATATAGTTACTTTATACTTCATGTACATGGCATAATTTAAATTAATAAAAGTAAAATATTACATATTTAAATTATAAGGTTCCTCAAATTGTACATAATACATATATAAAGAGGTAAAATACTAATTGCATATTAACTGAAATAAATATATAATGGATAGGTTAATATAAATTGATTACGGAAAGGAAACAATATATGAATATAACTAAATTTGAAGATTTACCAATTAGCGACAGTATAAAAAGAGCAATAGCAGATATGGGGTTTGAGGAGCCATCACCAATACAATCACAATCAATACCTGTAATATTATCAGGGAAAGATGTTATAGGGCAAGCGCAAACTGGAACGGGAAAAACAGCTGCGTTTAGTATACCTGTATTAGAAACTGTTGATCCTGAAGATAAAAGCTTACAAGCAGTAGTGCTTTGTCCAACAAGAGAACTTGCAATTCAGGTATCGAAAGAAATAAAAAAATTATCTAAGTACATGCACGGAATAAAATCATTACCAGTTTATGGTGGACAACCAATAGATAGACAAATAAAATCATTAAAAGGTGGAGTACAAATAGTAATAGGAACTCCAGGACGTGTAATAGATCATATAAACAGAAAAACATTAAAAATGGACAATGTTAAAATGCTTATATTAGATGAAGCTGATGAAATGTTAGATATGGGATTCAGAGAAGATATAGAAATGATATTAAATAAAACTCCTGAAAATAGACAAACTACTTTCTTCTCAGCTACTATGCCAAAGGGAATATTAGATTTAACTAGAAAATATCAAAATGACCCAGAACATATAAGAATAGTAAGAAAAGAAATAACTGTACCAAATATATCTCAATACTATATAGAAACTAGAAACTCTAATAAATTAGAAGTTTTATGTAGATTAATAGATGTATATAACCCTAAATTATCAGTTGTATTTACTAATACAAAAAGAGGTGCTGATGAATTAGTAAGTGAGTTACAAGCTAGAGGATACTTTGCAGATGCTCTACATGGGGACTTAAAGCAAACTCAAAGAGATATAGTAATGGATAAGTTTAGACAAGGAACTATAGATATATTAGTTGCTACAGACGTTGCAGCTAGAGGTATAGATGTAGATGATGTTGAAGCGGTATTTAACTATGATTTACCACAAGATGAAGAATACTATGTACACAGAATAGGTAGAACTGGTCGTGCTGGTAGAACAGGAGTATCTTTCAGTTTCGTATTTGGAAAAGAAATGAGAAAAATGAGAGATATAGAAAGATATACTAAAGCTAAATTAGTTAAGCATAGTATACCATCTGTAGCAGATGTTGAAGAAAAGAAAGTAAGTGCATTCTTCCATAAAGTTAAAGGTGTAATGGATGAAGGTAACTTAACTAAGCAATTACAATGGTTAGAAGGATTCTGTAATGAGTCTGAAGTTGAAATAATAGATGTAGCAGCAGCTTTAGTTAAATTAGCTTTAGGTGATGAAGAAAAACAAGAAATAATAGAAGAACCATCAAGAGATAGAAATAGAGATAGAAGAGACCGTAAAGGTGGAGACACTGGTGCTAAAGAAGGTATGGTTAGACTATTTATAAATGTTGGTAGAAGCCAAAGAGTTCAAGCTAAAGATATATTAGGTGCTATAGCTGGTGAAGCTGGAATATCTGGTAAATTAATAGGAACTATAGATATATATGATAAATATACTTTCGTTGAAGTACCAAAGCAAAATGTTAAAAAGGTATTAGAAAGCGTTAAAGATATAAAAATAAAAGGAAATAAAGTTAATATAGAAAAAGCAAACTCTAGAAGAAAGAAGTAATTTTTTAGAGTTAGTATTTAAGAGGTGTAAATATAAATTATATTTACGCCTTTTTTATTAATAACACTGAAAATTTGTATTTAAGAAAGAATATAAAATAAAAATAATGTATACTTAAAACTAAAATGATATGACAGGAGGTTTTGCATGAAGGTTTTTAGTACAGGTTGTACATTAGATTGTTTTGATGCTTGTAGAATGAATGTTTATGTGGATGAAGGAAAAGTTGTTAAAATAGAAGGTGATAAAAATCATCCTTTTACTAAAGGGTTTATTTGTAATAAAGGGAGAGCTCATTTAGATAGATTAAATCATCCAAATAGAATTTATAATCCGCTATTAAAAGTGGATGGAAACTGGAAGGAAATTAGCTTTGAAGAAGCTATAAAAATAATGTCTGACAAGTTAAATTTTTATAAGGATAATTATGGATCAAAATCAGTTTTATATTATGAGCAGTATGGAAATGGATCACTATTAAAATCAATTGGTGATATATTTTTTAATTTTTATGGTGGAGTTACTAAGCAAAAGGGAGGACCCTGTTGGAGTGCAGGTATTAAAGCTCAAGAGTATGATTTTGGAAATGTTAAAAGCCATAGTCTTGAAGATATGAAAAATAGCAAGAATATATTTATATGGGGAAAAAATCCTGCGTATACAACTATTCATACTATGCAAATATTACAACAAGCTAAATCAAATGGGAGTAGGGTAATTGTTATAGATCCAATTAAAACGCATACAGCCAATATAGCTGATTATCATATTCAATTAAATCCAGGAACTGATGGAGCATTAGCTATGGCTATTGCTAAAATTATCATAGAAGATAATCTTGTGGATAAAGATTATATAGATTCATGTGTATTAGGTTATGAAGAGTATAAATCATATTTAAATACACTAGAATTAAATTACTTATCCACAGAATGCGGGGTAGATTTAGATATTATAAATGAGTTAGCTAAAATCTATAGTGAAAAATATAGCTCTATTTGGTTAGGATATGGACTTCAAAAATATAAAAATGGAGGAAATACAATTAGAGCAATTGATGCATTGGGAGCCATTACAGGACAAATTGGACATATAGGTGGAGGTATTAATTATGCTAACAAATTATATCCAAGTGTATTAAAAACTGATCCATACGATAGTAACAGTTATGCACAAAATAGAGAGGTATATGTGCACAATTTGAGTGAATTTATTGACAATTCATATAGAGATATGGTGGATAATGTGAATAACGCTTTCATAAAGATGGCTGTAATTGTAAAAAGTAATTTGCTAAATCAGTTGCCTAATCTAAATAAATTAGAAAAGTCATTTGAGTCTATTGATTTCAAGGTTTGTTTTGATATATTTATGACTGATACAGCTCAAAAATGCGATTTATTTATTCCTTGTTCAAGTACTCTTGAAAGTGAAGATTTACTGTTTAGCTCTATGTGTAATCCTTATATAACTTACAATGAAAAGGTGATAGAACCAAGTAATAAACTTATGGATGAGTATTATTTCTTTAGAGAATTAGCTAAATATATGAATATAAAAGAGTATCCACAAGTATCTAAAAAGGAGTATTTAAATAAAGTTATAGAACCTCTAAAATCTGTGGATAAAGAAATAAATCTTGATAGAATAAAAAATGATTATATAACTGTATATAAGGATATTCCATGGAAAGATAAGAAGTTTGATACTATATCAGGAAAATATGAATTATATTCAGAAAAGATACAAGATTTGGGGTTAACACCTATTCCAACATATATTCCGCCAGAAAATTTAGAGGGTAAGAAATTACGATTAATAACAACTCACCATAAAGATACTTTATTTAGTCAACATTATATGGATAAAAAAGGAATTTCTAAGGCATATATTAATAAAAATATGGCAATAATTAGGAATATAGCCGATGATGAGATTGTTTGCCTTCAATCCAGGAATGGTAAAATTAATGTACAAATAAAAATTAATGACAATATAGGTGATAATACTATTTTAATGTATGTAGGTTGGTGGAAAAAACATGGCAACCCTAATTTTGTTACAAATAGCGGTGTATCAGATTTAGGAGGACAAGTAACATATAATGAAACTTTAGTAGACATAATAAAACAAAACTAGTTAAAATTCATTGAAGGATAAAAAATTAATCTAATAGAATTGATTATCATTGGAGTTTTGATTATTTACTTTAAGATGAATTTTAATTAGGGGGGACAAATAATGGTAAAATATTCTTTGAATAATAAAAACTTGCTAGTTAAATTTGAGATGACAGAATTAGATCATCATATAGCAGGTGCTATAAGAGAAGAAATTGATGATATTTTAATGACAAGATCAGTTAAAAATATAGTTTTTGATTTTGAAAATATTAACTTCATGGATTCTTCAGGAATAGGTGTGATAATAGGTAGATATAAAAAAATATCAAGTGAAAAAGGTACTGTATCAGTTATAAACATAAGTCCTAGAGTAAAAAAGGTTTTTGATTTATCAGGAATGAACAAAATTATAAAAGTTTGCAGTACATATGAAGAAGCATTAAGTTCTTTGTAAGGGGGAAATGTTTATGAGTAATATTATGGAAGTTAAGTTTTCTGCTAAATCTGAAAATGAAAGTTTAGCTAGAGTTATAGCAGCATCTTTTGCAGCAAAGTTAGATCCTACTTTAGACGAAATAGCGGACATAAAGACAGCTGTATCAGAAGCTGTAACAAATGCTATCATACATGGTTATGATGAAGATGAGTCCAAGTTTGTATATTTAAAATGTAAATTAGAAGGCAATAAGATAGAGATTATAGTTGAAGATAAAGGGAATGGAATAGAAGATGTAGATTTGGCTATGCAACCGTTATATACGTCAAAGCCAGAGCTTGAGAGATCAGGAATGGGATTTTCTGTTATGGAAAGCTTTATGGATGATGTAAAGGTAAGTTCTATAAAAAATGAAGGTACAAAAGTTATTATGCTAAAAAATATAAACTTACCTAAATAAAATCCAAAAAGAATAGAGGTTTTATTATGGGGATAACTGCAAATAAAGAAGAAAAAAAGAAATTACTCAGCCATGAAGAGACGTTAGATTTAATAAAAAAGGTTCAAAATGAAAATGATGAAGAAGCCAAAGAAATTTTAATAAAAAATAATTTAGGATTAGTTAGAAGTGTAATATCTAAGTTTTCTAATATAGGATATGATAGAGATGATTTATTCCAATTAGGCTCAATAGGCCTTATTAAATCTATATATAAATTTGATCCTAAATTTAATGTGAAATTTTCTACATATGCTGTTCCAATGATATTAGGAGAGATAAAAAGATATCTAAGAGATGACGGGATGGTTAAAGTTTCTAGATCATTAAAGCAAACAGCTATAAAAGCAAAATCACAAAAAGAAATTTTAACTAAAAAATTAGGAAGAGAGCCTACTGTAGATGAAATAGCTAAGGAACTAGATGTTGAAAAAGAAGATTTAGTAATGGCTATGGAAGCAAACTTTTCAGTTGAATATTTACATGGAGTAATTCATGAAGAAGAAGGATCTCCAATATGTTTAATTGATAAAATAAGCTTAAAGGGTGAGAATGAAGAAGAGAAGTTAATTGATAATTTACTTCTTAAGCAAGTTCTTAATAAGCTAGAAAAAAGAGAGAGACAAATTATTGTTCTTAGATATTTTGAAGATAAAACACAAAGTGAAATAGGAGATATATTAAATATATCTCAAGTTCAAGTTTCTAGAATAGAGAAAAAAGTACTGTCGAAATTAAAATCTTATATTAGTTAATAAAAATTAATATTAAATACAAAAATAAACCTTTTAATAGTTATTTATGATTAGTGCAATACTAATAATTAGCTATATAAAAATAAGGTTTATTTTTTTTTATATAACAAATAATAGAAATAAAGGGAGGGTGCAAACTATGGATTATATTTACTTAATACCTAAAAAGTTAAAACCTTTTCATTCAAATACAAAGAATATATATATTAAAGATATTTATGAAGTTTATCCTAAAAATAAAGATGCAACAATAAATGAGATATGTATAAGAGAGTATAAAGATAATGACTTAAAATATGATGTTATACATTTAGGTGAAATTATAGAAAGGATAAATGAAAATCTACCAATGGTAAGTATAAACTTTTTGAAATGTGATGATATAGTTATCTTTTTTGACAAATTTAAAAAAGATAGAACTAAATACATAAGAGTAGTAATAGTATCAATAATAGTATTTATGGGGTCTATTATGGGAATTATGAATTTTCATGCAGATGTAAATATGTATTCATCTCAATATAAAATGGTAGAAGTATTAACTAAAGATGCTAAAAAATATTTGCCATACTTTCAAATTCCATACTCAATAGGAATTGGTATAGGTGTGGCTATGTTTTTTAATAAATTTATTCCCAATTATTCAAAATACGAGCCTAGTCCTATGGAGTTGAAGATGGTTTCTTTGAACAAGGAAATAGAAAATCAATTAAGAGGTAAGGAAGAATAATGTGAAATTTTTTTTAGTGGTTTATGGAATATCATCGGGAATAATCGTTGGAGCTGGAGTAATATCAATACTTATTTTAATAGGTATTGTACCTAGAATATCTCATGTTACAAATACAAAACAGTTTATAAGCGTATATGAAAATTTATTAGTAATAGGTACATTCATAGGTAGCATACTATCACTTCATAATTTAGGAATACATCAAGGTAGGGTAATAACTATAATTTCAGGATTATCTTATGGTGTATTTTTAGGTTTTTTAAGTTCTGGATTAACTGAGGTAATATATTATATTCCCGTTATATCAAGACGCTTAAAACTACCAAAGAATTATTTAAAATATGTAGTAATATCCTTGATGATAGGCAAAGTAATAGGATCTCTTTTAGGATGGGCAATAATATAAGGAGGTAGTAATTATGGGAAAAAAAGATGACTATAATAAATATGTCGATGAGATAAGTCCTAAACCTACGTATATAAAAAATTATATTCTTGCATTTATAATAGGTGGATTAATTTGTATGGTAGGACAAGGAATTAATGATTTTTTTAGTAATGTTGTAAATTTGGACAAACTAGCTGCATCTTCAGCAACATCGATAACATTAGTCTTTCTAGGATCTTTTCTTACTGGTCTAGGTGTTTATGATTTACTTGGAAAGAGGGCAGGAGCCGGGTCAATTATACCTATAACTGGATTTGCAAACTCTATAGTATCTCCAGCTATGGAATTTAAGAGAGAGGGATATGTATTAGGTGTTGGAGCAAATATGTTTAAAATTGCAGGCCCTGTATTAGTTTATGGAATAGGTTCTTCTATATTATTTGGATTTGTTTATTATTTAGTTAAAATGTTTATTTAATTTATTCAGTGGTAAGGAGTGAGACAATGAAGAATAAAAGAATTGGAAAGAGAACAGTAGAATTGCAACATAAACCAGCTATAATTAGTACCGCATCAATAGTTGGACCTAAAGAAGCTAAAGGTCCACTTAGAGATTATTTTGATAAAATTTTAGATGATGATTTAGATGGTGAAAAAACTTGGGAATTAGCAGAATGCAAGATGATGAAAGACACTATAGAATTAGCTGTAAAAAAATCAGATAAAGGTATGAAGGAAATAAATTATCTTATAGGTGGAGATTTAATTAATCAGATATGGCCATTTTCTTTTGCAGCAAGAGATTTAGACGTACCTTTTATTGGAGTTTATGGAGCATGTTCTACTATGGCTCAAAGTATGTGTCTTGGAGCTATGTTAATAGATGGAGGTTTTGCTCAAAATATATTAGCAGGAACTTGTAGTCATTACTGTACAGCTGAAAGACAATTTAGATATCCATTAGAGTTAGGAACTCAAAAACCTATGACTGCTCAATGGACAGTTACTGGAGCTGGATGTGTACTATTATCTGATCATGGCGATGCTCCTAAGATTAAATATGTAACAATAGGTAAAATTATAGATAAGGGAATAAAAGATGGAAATAATATGGGCGCAGCTATGGCTCCAGCAGCTGTAGATACAATATTAGCATATTTTAATGATACAAATGATGATCCAAATAGTTTTGATTTAATTGCAACAGGTGATTTAGGAACAGTAGGTAAGACTATAACTTTAGACTTACTAAAAGATAAAAACCTAGATATATCAAAAGTATATACAGATTGTGGATTAGAAATATTTAATTTAAAAGAACAAGATGTTCACTGTGGAGGAAGTGGATGTGGATGTTCAGCAGCAGTATTTTCTGGATATATCTATGATAAGTTAAAAAAGAAAGAATTCAATAAAGTAATGCTAGTATCAACTGGAGCTATGTTATCACCAAATAGTACATTGCAAAAGCAAACTATACCTTGTATAGCAAATGCAGTTGTAATAGTTAATGAATAGGAGGTGATTTTCTTGATAATGGATTATATTAAGGTATTCCTTGTTGGAGGAACAATTTGTTTAATAGCTCAGATAATGATGGACTATTTTAAAATGCAGACACCTTATGTAATGGTAACTTATGTAACTAGTGGAGTTATATTAACATTCTTAGGTATATATGAACCTATAGTTGATTTTGGAGGTGCTGGAGCTACAGTTCCTTTAATAGGATTTGGTTATTCATTGGCAAAAGGTGTTATAAAAGGCATAGGAGAAAATGGACTTTTAGGAGTCTTTACAGGTGGAACAATAGCTACTGCAGGTGGTATAGCTGCTGCTATCTTCTTTGGTTATAGTATGGCTGTAATTTTTAATCCAAAGGCTAAGCCATAAAATTTAAATTATATTTAAATAATCAAAAAGCGATAAACTAAATTTAGTTTATCGCTTTTATCATTATATCTAATATTTATAAGTTTTCTATTGAGCTGGAGGTATAGGTTCTGTTCCACCGTTATCAGTAGCACCATTACCAGTGCCGTTGTTTGTACCAGCGTCAGTACCGCCAGTAGTACCATTACCAGCACCATTATTTGTTCCATTATCAGTAGTACCATTACCAGTACCAGTACCGTTGTTTGCACCAGTATCTGTATTAGTATCAGATGGAGGTGTAGTTGTTCCACCTTCATTATCTGGAGGATCAGAAGCTGTGTCATCAGTATTATCTGGTTCTTCTTCTACATCTTCATCTTGTGTATTTGTCTGAGTTTGGTAAGAGCTTACTCTTCTAGGAGAAGTTCCATTTATAAATGCAGCTCTTGCACCACCTGAAGATGTTCCTCCATCTATTAAGTTTATATTTGAGAAATAGATGTTAGAAGGTACTGTAAAGCTTGCTTTTGTAAGCCCAGAATGAACTTTCTTCATAACTGCAGACCATAATCTAGCAGCTGTACCACTACTTCCATCAACACCTCTACGTGCTATTGTTTCACCAGTATTAGGGTCTTTTGTACCAGCATCATCACCTATATAAGTTGATGCAACGTAATATGGAGTATATCCGACAAACCAAGCATCTAACTTACCGTTAGTAGTACCTGTTTTACCAGCAACCTCGATACCTCCACCGATAGCAGCTGAACCACCGATACCTTCAGTTATAACAGATTTTAGCATATCAGTTATAACGTAAGCCACATCCTCAGATACAACTTTGTGTTCATCTGGAGTAGCTTTTACTAATAATTGTCCATCGTAAGTTGTTATAGTTGTAAATATAGTTGGCTCTATATATACACCGCTATTAGCAAGTGTACCATATGCAGAAGCCATCTCTAGTGGAGATACACCGTATGTCATACCACCTAATGTTAAGGCAGGGAAACGTCTATCTCCTTCATTTATATCACCAGTTTTACTATCTTTTAAAGTTGTAATTCCAAAGTTCTTTAAATAATCAAGCATTATATCTACACATTCTTCGTAACTATCGCCTAGCATTTCAGCTGTTTTAATAGCGATTGTATTTGAAGAATAAGCAAGAGCTTTACGAAGTGTCATATATCCGCTTCCTGCAGTTGTAGTAGCTGGATTCCATTTGTTATTTTGGCTAAATTTATATCCACCTCTAGCATCACTTAGTGAGTCTGCTTGGGTAATTTCTAAAGTATCTATAGCTGGAGTATAAACTGATAGTGGTTTTATAGTAGAACCAGGTTGCTGAGCGGTTGTAGCTCTATTAAGAGTTTTTCTTCCTTTTATGTTTCTACCACCAACTAAAGCTTTAATTTGTCCAGTTTTATAGTCTAATATAACCATTGCAGATTGAGGTTGAGGTATACCATTTATATATTTTGTTCCAGGGAAGTTATTAGTATTTTCATATTCGCCTTCTAATATATCTTGCATACTAGAATCTATAGTAGTGTATATGTTTAAACCACCATTACGGAATAAGTTATCAGCTTCATCCCAAGTATGTCCTTGATTCATTAAAGCGCTAATAACCTCAGACTCTATAAGGTCTTGTACTGATGTAACTACAGTATCCTCTGTTTTAGGTAAACAAATTTTTATTTCTTCTGCTACAGCCTTATCATGTTCTTCTTGTGTTATGTATCCTAACTCTAACATTTTAGCTAAAACAACTTCTTGTCTTTGTTTAGCCTTAGAATTATTAACAGCTTTTCTAACTATTAACGTACCTTTCTTTAACTGAGTATGTGTATCTGTATCAATAAGTTTCCAGTCATAATAAAGCTTATCTATAATGTTAAAGTCAACATCAGTTGGATCATCCCAATTATCATCTGTAGTATTTGTATAGAATAATAATCTATTTTCTAAATCTTCTTTAGTTTCACTTCCATTTAGCTTGTCTGGAATATAAGCAGAGTACGCAGATGGATTTTTAGTAGAACCTGCAAGTAAAGCTGATTCTGCTAAACTTAATTCACTGGCATCTTTACTAAAGTAACCATGAGCACCTGCTTGTGCTCCAATAAGCCCTCTTCCAACGAAGAAGTTATTTAAATAAGCTTCTAATATTTCGTCTTTAGATAAAGTTTTACTCATTTCATATGCATAATAAATATCTTTTACCTTACGAGGTAAAGTTTGTTCTGAAGATGTTAGTAGCATTTTTGAAACCTGCATTGGTATTGTACTACCACCTTGTGTTTTTCCTAATAAAGTTTTAACAGCAGATCTGAAAAGCCCCTTTATGTCTACACCGCTATGCTCATAGAAACGTTCATCTTCTATAGCAACTATAGCATTTTTTAAGTGATCAGACATATCATCTAGTGATACTGGTTCTTTTTTATTTGTGCTTGGAGCATTTGATAAAAGTGATCCATCAGCATAATAAATTTTTGTTGTTTGATAAGTTTTCTCATCTAAAAGAGCTTTTGTAACTGGCTCTACATTTCTCAGAGAAGAGAATACTAATCCAGTTCCTGCCGCTGCACCAACTACTAACAAGGCTAAAATAAATACACCTGTTAACCTAAAAAATCTAAATTTATCTTTTTTATTATTTGATTTTCTAGACTTTGATCTGCTACTACTATCATTTTGAGTAGAGTTAGTAGTAGTCTTAGTAGGGTTATTAGAGGAACTAACCTTTTTTCTTCTTATTTTATTTTGATCTTCATTATTGCCATTGCTCATAAGTTAAACCTCCTTACTTAATGCAATATTATAACATATATAGCGATGTTTTTGTAAAATATACATAAAAATGAATATAGTGTAACTTATATTACTTTTTATATGTCTACTTACAGTATATAAGTTAAATTACTTAACTTTCTACCTACATATAAATTATATTATTATTTTTTACTAATATTATAATTTTTATGTTAAGGTCAAATATTAATAAGGCATAAACTATTATGGGGGTGATTAATTGAATAAATATAAAAAGACAGGAATAATATTTTTATTACTATTTATACTTTCTTTTTTTATAGGAAGTTTTTTATACATAGATAGAACATTACGACCAACAATTACAGTACTTGCTGAAACAAAAGCACTTGAGATTGCAAATAAGTCTATAAATAAATCAGTATCAGAAGTTGTAAAAGGACAAATAAATTATACTGATTTAGTAAACGTTCAAATGGATTCTGAAGGGAAAATAACCATGCTACAAGCTAATACTGTATTAATGAATTCGTTGGCATCAGATATAGCACTAGAAATACAAGATGAATTAAAAAAGATTAAATCTACAAGTTCATATATTCCTATTGGAACAGCTTTAGGAAGCCCTATACTAGCAAAATATGGTCCACAAATAAAAGTATCAATTGAGCCAATAGGAACAGTATCTGTAGATTTTAAAACCAAATTTGAATCATCTGGAATAAATCAAACTAGACATACTATTTATATAGAAGCAAATACGAAGGTAAAAGTTGTAATTCCACTGACAACTTCAACTCAAGAAGTTAATGTACAAATACCTGTATGTGAAACTATAATAGTAGGGGATGTTCCACAAAGTTATGTAAATATACCTGAAACAGGAGTGCAAAGCGTGATACCAAATTTAAATAATACAACAAACAATAAAAATAATTAAAAAATATAAGGGATGTTTAAATTTTAATTTTTACATCCCTTATAAATAGAAGATATATATAATGCGTATTTAATTATTCATAATCCATCCAATAAAAACACCATAACCTATAGATGGATCATTTTCAACTGCGTGAGATACAGCACCGATTATTTTATTTCCTTGTACTATAGGAGTACCACTCATTCCTTGAACAATACCTCCTGTTAATCCTAGTAAATCTTTATCAACAATACGTATTTTAAATGTTTTAGGGCTAGGAGTTCTTTGGTTTTCGATTCCAATTATTTCTATATTATATTTTTGACAAACATTAAATTGATTTTGTAAAATTATTTGAGCTTTTCCTAACTTAACTTCATCTAGAGAGGCTACTTTATATTTTTTTAATTTTGAAGTATCTAAATTATCTATACTCCCTTTTATTCCGTAGTTATCATTTTTTGTAAAATGTCCAACGGTAAAGTCACGTCTTGCATTTATACAACCAACGCTACCTTTACAAGACTTTTGAATTGTAATATCAGTTGTAGTAGATATTGAGCCATCTTTTATAGCTATCCTTTTTGAGTTACCTACATTTATAGGATGACCAACAGCTGCAAATTCTTTATTATTACAATCAATATAGGTTAAAGTAGCAAATCCGGAAATTAAATTGTTGAAGTTAATTTTTTCTAAAATTTCTTTATTACATTTAATACTTAGAGTGTTTCCTCCTCTATTTACTAAAATGGAAACATCACTATCTTTTGGTAGAGAATAAAGTATAGATGAAAATTCACCATAATTACTTATAGGTTTATCTTGTAATTTTAAGATTGCATCACCAATTTGTAATGGACAATTTTCAACTTCATTTCTTACTATAATAGTTTTTAATTCTGCATCAATTTGTAACACGTTGCCCATTGGAACTAAATACTCTGTATCTAATTTATCGGCATTTTGTGCATAAATAAAACTATTTGGCAAAGAATATAAGCAAAATAATAAACATGAAAAAATTATAATTTTTGACTTAATCTTTAAATTTTTTATATTGAAATTTTTATTAATCATAAAACACCTTCTTTCTGAGCAACTTTGATGATTAATGGTGCTTTAATATTATAGTGCACATTAATTAAGTTTTAATCCTTGGAAAAGAGATTCAATAAAACCGTACTTTTCAAAAAAAAACAAAGGATATTTATAAATAAAGCATTTTCAATTAGTGTAATAAAAAAAGAAATAAAACACTTTAAATTTTTTGAAAGTGTATTTATTTCTTTTTTATTTTTCTTCTAGTAACTTTCTTTATTCGAGTTTTATTTTTTTTTGAAGCTCGTGTAATAGCTACGTCTGGAATAGGAGGAACAAATACCTCGTCTGAACTATCAGGATTACAACTTTTAACTGAGGAGACTAAGGCAAGCTCATCTGATAACACTGCTAAAAAAGTAGATAATATATTCAAATCATTAACATTTAATTCCTCAGCTAAAGCAACTGCTAGAGTAGAGGCTAGAACTATGTAATCTAAATATCCAAAACAACAAAGCTTTGAATCACTGCTATCATCATTATTACTATTACCGTTATTATTATTAAAGCCATTAGAATTATTACTAGTATTACTAGAACTATTTGAATTAGAGTTAGAACTACCATTATTACCATCATTAGAGTTAGAATTATTTTCGTTTGTTTGATTATTACAAGTACTACTAGTTTGACTTGTAGATGTATTATTAGAGTTACTTCTTTTGATTATTTTTTTTTTATAGCATCTATTATTAGACGAAGATACATTTTTAGGCATACTTTTAATCTCACCACCTAAATTTACGATATATAAATATATATGCATTAAATAGCAAATATAAATGAAAAACTAAGTAAAAATAAAATTTAAATAATCTGGGGAGAATAAACTAGAAAATAACTTTATACAAATTTAAAAGTGAAAGGAGAATAAAATGAAAAAATATAGAGTGATAATAATGGCAATAATAGCTATGGGAATAATTCTTATAGGTACATCAGACCCATTAAATAGTCTTTACAAAGCAACAGGGTTAATAAGTAAGGGAATAGATAACGATAAAGATAAAAATAGAGAACAAAAGGTCGAGGATAAAAAACCTACATCAGAAAAAGATGATGAAAATAGTATAAAAGATAATTCAAAATATTTAATATGTATAGATCCCGGACATCAAGAAAAAGGTGATCCAAACTTAGAACCAGTAGGGCCAGGTTCAGGATATCAAAAAGCAAGAGTTTCATCTGGTACAGAAGGCGTAGCAACTAAAAAGCCAGAATATGTTCTAAATTTAGAAGCATCTACAGTTTTAAAACATATATTAGAAGGTAAAGGCTATAATATCATAATGACTAGAGAAAGCCATGATGTAAATATTAGTAATAGTGAGAGAGCAATTTTTGCAAATGATAAAAATGCAAATTTGGTAGTTAGAATTCATGCTGATAGTATAGACAATTCATCTAAAACAGGAGCATCAATATTAATTCCAGAGGAAGGTGGAAGATACACATCCTCTATATATGAAGAGAGTAATAAGTGTGCGGAATTAATTAGGAGCAGTATGAAAAATTCAGGAATACAAATAAATGGAGTTTTTCAACGTGGTGACTTAACTGGATTTAATTGGTCTAAAGTACCAGCAGTATTAGTTGAAATGGGCTTTATGAGTAATTATAATGAAGACAAAATGATGTCTAATCCTGACTATCAAAGAAAATTAATGCAAAGTATTGCAGATGGAGTAGATGAATATTTTAAGACTAAATGACGTTAGGTGATATAAATGAAGGATACTTTAGAAAGTGTATATGCAACTGCATTAACTAATACTTTTAAAGTTGTGGCTCCTATAAAAAGGACTATAATTAAAACAGATTGTGAAGTGCATATATTTATACAAAAGAATGCATTAAATATATTAAAAGTAAACGGATATGAAGAAGAATACGAATTTTTTAAAAAATATGAGGCACAAATAAATCAAGGATTAGTATGGGCAGATCAGGATTTTAAATGTTATCATCATTTTTATAATCCTAAATTACAAAAAGGAAAGTTTGGATATGATGATAATGCAATGTCAGTAACTTTAAGTTATTACAATAGAGCGTTAAAATATATAAGTTTAGGGAACTATGAAAGAGCTATGTTCTATCTTGGAGCGGCATGTCATATAGTACAAGATTTAACTATACCACAACATGCCAAGGGAAAGTTATTGGATAATCATAGACAATTTGAAGTATATGTAAAAGCGAACTACAAAAAAATGAGAAGATTTAGAACTGAGGATAAACCTATATTATTAAACTCAATAGAAGAATATGTGGATCATAATTCAAACTTAGGACTAGACCTAGATTATATGTATAGAGATATAAATGATTTAACAACAAAGTTTTATCTAATAGCAACAAAGGCGATTACAGTATCGCAAAGAAGTACAGCGGGATGCCTACTAATGTTTTATGATGATGTATTTTACTACTTAAATTAATGTAAAATAAAAAATCCTGATATATGCAACATTCTTGCAGTTGCATATCAGGATTTTTTTATTTATATACTAGCTAATAACAGATACTAGCTAACGATTTTTTATAAAGCCATAAGAGCAGCAGTATTTAATAAACTCCATGGTTTATTAAAATGAGGCTGGAAGAAGAAGTCAGTCATAGCTAGCTCTTCAACAGTCATTTCGTTTTGAATAACAACAGATAAAGTATTCATAAATTGAGTTAAATCTATCTTAGAAATAATTTGACCACCAACTACTTTTCTAGTGTCTTTATCGTATACTAATTTTAATTTAGCTTCTTCAAATGTAGGCATAAATTCAGGTCTGTAATTATCAACTGCAGTAACTGAAGCAACATTTAAAGATGTAGTGCTTTTAGCAACTTCTTCAGTAAGTCCAGTTGAAGCAATACATAAGTCATAAATTTTTATTCCAGAAGTACCCTGAGTACCCATGTATTTTAAAGTTGGTTTAACTAGATTTTTAGCAACTAAAGTACCCATTCTAACTGCATTAGTAGCTAAAGGTATATATCTATTTTCATTAGCTGGATTGTATCTAACAACACAGCAATCTCCTGCAGCAAACACATCTTCTTTGCTAGTTCTCATATATTCATCTATTATTATAGCTCCATTAGATAGTGTATCTAGTTTTCCTTTTACTAATTTAGTATTAGGTGCAAAACCTATACATAATACAACTAAATCAGCTTCAAATTCACCTTTATCTGTTACAACTTTAGAAACTTTATCAGTACCTTCAAATTTTTGAACTTTTTGTCCAAGAACTAAATTAACGCCTCTTTTAGTGAATTCTTCTTGAGCTATATCTGTAAATTCTTTATCTAGATATTTGGCCATTATTCTGTTTTCAGCATCTATAAGAGTAACATTTTTATTTCTCATTTCGAAGGCTTCAGCAAGTTCAACTCCTATATAACCAGCACCTATAACTACAACATTTTTAGCATTTTTAGATTTTTCTATTATAGTTTTAGCATGATCATAGTTTTTACAAAGAAGTATATTTTCTAAATTGCCACCCTCAAATTTAGGCACTATAGGCCAAGAACCTAAAGTTAGAACTAATTTATCATAACTATCTTCTATGATTTCATTAGTAACTAAATTTTTAACTGATAGTTTTTTATTATCAAAATCTATATCTAAAACTTCATGTTTCATATTTGTAACTATACCTTGAGAAGCTAAGTTATCTGGAGAGTTATAAAATAATTTTTCCGGTTCAGTAACAACATTTCCAACACTTAAAGCTATACCACAAGATAAGAATGATATATTATCATTTTTTTCATAAATAGTTATTTGACTATCTGGATAAAGTTCTTTCATATTTACAACAGCAGCAGTTCCTGCATGAGTACATCCTACAACTACAATTTTCATAATTACTACCTCCATATGGGTTTTAAAATTTATAAATAATTTGTTTAAAATCTAATTGATAAAATATTAACATTATATTTATACCACATTCGTTAAATTTAAAACAAAAAAATAGAAATTTAATTAATTATATTTTATATGACTAGTTTTTGTTAATTAATATCTCTTGATTCATTAAATTTTTATAAAATTACATATGGATATTTCATACACTTGATTTAAGATAAAAAAGAATATATTATAATATAGAATGAAAAATAACTATTAATGAAGAGGTGGACAATGCTAGTAGTAGAAAACGTAAGTCATGGTTTCGGAGCTAGAACTATACTAGAGAATGTTTCTTTCAGATTAAAAAAAGGTGAACATATTGCTTTAGTTGGGGCAAATGGAGAAGGGAAATCAAGCTTTTTAAATATAATAACAAAAAAATTAATGCCTGATGCAGGTAATATAAAGTGGTCTTCTAGAGCAACTGTTGGTTACTTAGATCAACATTCAGTTCTTGAAAAAGGTAACTCTATAAGAGATATACTAAGAAATGCTTTTAAGCCTATGTTTGATTTAGAACAAGAAATGATAGGTATGTATGATAAAATGGGAGAAGCTGATGAAGATCAAATGACTAAGCTTCTTGAAGATACAGCTGAAATACAAACAATACTTGAAAATAGTGGTTTCTATATGATAGACGCAAAAATCCAAGAAGTTGCAAATGGTTTAGGTCTTGGAGATATAGGATTAGATAGAGACGTAACAGATCTAAGTGGAGGTCAAAGAACAAAAGTACTTTTAACTAAGTTACTACTTGAAAATCCTACTATATTAATCCTAGACGAGCCTACTAACTATTTAGATGAAGAGCATATAGTATGGTTAACTAGATATTTACAAGAATACGAAAATAGTTTTATATTAGTATCTCATGATATACCATTTATAAATGATACATGTAATGTAATTTACCACTTAGAAAATGGGGAGTTAAATAGATACAAAGGTAACTATGATGAATTCGTAAGATTAAATGAAATAAAGAAACGTCAAGAAGAAAGTGCATACGAAAGACAAGTTGAAGAAAGAAAGAAACTTGAAGATTTCGTTGCTAGAAATAAAGCAAGAGTTGCTACTCGTGGTATGGCAAACAGTAGACAAAAGATTCTTGACAAGATGGAAATATTAGAAAGACCAAAAGAAAAAATAAAGCCTACATTCCAATTTAGAGAAGCTAGAGCGGCTAGTAGATATATATTCAAAACTAAAGACTTAGTATTAGGATATAATGAACCATTAACTAAGCCTCTTAATTTTGAACTAGAAAGAAATAAAAAAGTTGCATTAAAAGGTATGAATGGTATAGGTAAGTCTACATTATTAAAGACTTTACTTGGAATAATAAAGCCTTTTGATGGAGAAGTTGAATTAGGAGATTACTTAGAAGTAGGATACTTTGAACAAGAAAGTTCTAAGGATAACTACAATACTCCAATGGATGATGTTTGGGCAGAATTCCCAGGTCTTACAAACTTTGAAGTTAGACAAGCACTTTCTAAGTGTGGTTTATCAAATGAACATATAACAAGTCAAGTTAGAGTTTTAAGTGGGGGAGAAGCTGCTAAAGTTAGGTTATGTAAGATAATGTTAAAAGACATAAACTTATTAGTACTAGATGAACCTACAAATCACTTAGATGTTGAAGCTAAGGATGAGTTAAAGAAAGCTATAAGAGAATTTAAAGGAACTGTAGTACTTGTATCACATGAACCTGAATTCTATATGGATATAGTTGATAATGTATGGAATATAGAGGATTTTACTACTAAGATTGTTTAGTTAAGTGGCTTCGGGGCGGTGAGTATTGCATTTATAATCTATGAAAGACAAAAGGTATCTTGCGAATAGATTATAAATTGCAATATCTCATCGACCCTTCGCTGAGTTTTACTAAATGTACTTTGTATTAAAACTCTTTGGGTGGAAGTTAGAAATAAATAAAAACTAGATATAAATATTTATTTGTATGTTGCATTAAATTGTGGTTTAATATAATATAATATAGATAGATAAGGGAGTAGTTGGCACACTTTTATTATTTAGTGTGTAGTAAGGTCAACATACTGATGGTTTTACCATCTGGCTTTATTTTGAATAATGAGACTTATCTACAGATATGGGTTATACTATATCTGTAGATAAGTCTTTTTTTATGCTAGATAGGTTGGCATATTATATAAATGAATTTTGTATTATTACAATAGATATTATTTTTTAAGGAGAAAGATTTATGAGTTTAATTGAACTTTTTGTATTAGCGGTTGGGCTGTCGATGGATGCTTTTGCAGTTTCTGTTTGTAAGGGGCTTTCAATGAGAAGAATTACTTTAAAAAATTCGGGTATAGTAGGGCTTTATTTTGGAGGATTCCAGGCAGGAATGCCTTTAATAGGGTATTTCTTAGGATTACAATTTAAAGATTATATAATGAGCGTGGATCATTGGATTGCATTCATACTTTTAGGATACTTAGGTTTAAAAATGATACAAGAAGCTTTAAGTAAAGATGATGATGATATAGAAGCAGTTCAAAGTGAAAAAGAAATGTTAAGCTTTAAAAATATGAGTGTATTAGCAATAGCTACTAGTATAGATGCATTAGCAGTCGGTATAACACTTGCATTTTTACAAGTAGACATAGTACCAGCAGTAACATTTATAGGAATAGTAACATTTATACTATCAATGATAGGTGTAAAAATAGGAAATGTATTCGGAATAAAATATAAATCAAAAGCAGAATTAGCAGGTGGAATAATATTAATAGGTATGGGGGTGAAAATACTATTAGAACACATAGGAATAATAGGATAATCTTATATTTATTTTATTCTCAACCAAAAAAGTAGTGTGGTATTTTATAGTATACGAGTAAACCAGCGAGTATGTGGTAAATATAAATTTCATTCCATTTGCAAGACGTACTTTATCTTGCATGGAATGAAATTTATATTCCCACAATACTCGCCAGTTACACGAACATACTAAATTACCACACTTTTTTTAACTTTTTTTATAATTTTGAGTAGTATTCAACAACTAATATGTCATTGATCTCAATTGGTACTTCATTTCTTTCAGGTATTTTAACTAAAGTACCTGAGAATGAATCTACATCTTTACTTAAATAAGCATATTGGCTAAGGGCATTACTTAAGAAACTTTCCTTAAACATAACATTATTTTGAGACTTAGCTCTAAGTGATATAACTTGTCCTACAGAAACACCATAAGAAGGTATATCAACCTTTTTACCATCAACTAAAATATGTCCATGAACAACCATTTGACGAGCTTGTCTTATAGAACTAGCTAATCCTAATCTATAAACTAAGTTATCTAATCTACACTCAAGCATTTGAATAAGTGCTGTACCAGTAGATTCATTAGATTTAGTAGCTTTTTTTACATAGTTTGAAAATTGCTTTTCTAATACACCGTAATAAGCTTTTAATCTTTGTTTTTCTAATAACTGAGTTCCGTAAGGTGAAAGCTTTTTATCAGCTCTAGAAGTTCCTTTTGTAGCTCTATCCATTGCTTTTGGATGACCACATACATTTAGTCCTAATCTCCTACATTGTTTAAATCTAGGTCCCATCATTTTTGCCATAATTATCTCTCCTTAAAAATTAAAATTGCCGCGATAATTTTTAAAGCCAAGGTTATTATAACATAAATAAATATTTAATGCAAATGAAATTCATTATCAAAAAAGAGACCACGTAGTTAACATGGTCTCTTAAGAAGAAGTTAGTGTAATTTACACATAATAAATTAGTGTAAAGATTTTTATGGCTATATAAACAATTAATAACTTTAACAAAATAGAATATTAAAATTTGTGTAAGGGGATATGCTATATAAAATATAACAGAGAATATATTGGTTAAAATATATTATCGAACGTACACGTGTTAAAGATTATTTAATTGTTATTATCTCTCCAAATCCCTTGGTGATATATTGAGCCTGTAATTAATATAACATAAAAAAAGATATAATGCAAATGAAATTCATTATCAAAAATAAAAAAATTAAATTAATATAAAAAAGTAAAAATATGTATAAAAATCCATTACAATATAAATTAAGACTGATAATAAGGTAGGGTTAGTTATGAAAAAAGCAATGAATATAATATTTTGTATATTTTTTAGTTTATTGATAATAGGGTGTAGTATAAGAATAGTTGTTGCGTTTAAAGAATTATATTACTTTGATATAAACTATTTAAATATAGATGAAATGAATAATTTAACAAAAGAAGAGATAAAACTTAATTATGATTATATGATAGATTATAATTTAAATAAAATATCAGGTGATTTTGAGTTACCTACAATAAAATCTTCAAGGGAAGGAAAAATACACTTTGAAGAAGTGAAAGAAATATTTTTAAATGTAAATAAGTTATTAATACTTTCATTTATAATAACTTTAATAGGAATAGTTTATAATTTAAAAAATAAGAAAATAGACTTTTTAAATATAACATCCAAGTTAGTAATAATATTACCTATATTGGTTTCAATACCTATGTTAATAAATTTTGATAAAACATTTGTAATTTTTCATGAAATAATGTTTGATAATGATTACTGGATATTTGATCCTTTAAAAGATCCTGTTATAAACATTTTGCCACAAGAATTTTTTTATCATGCAGGATTAATGATAGTTGTATTTGTTATATTAAGTAGTATTGTATTACATCTTATATATAAGGCACTAAAGTCAAATATTAAGTATACATAATCAATAGAAACATATTACAAAAATAAAAGGAATATAAATAATTAATATAATATAATCAAAATGAAGTAGTTATGTGTTTTGAAATTAATTTCAAAACACATAATTTACTAATCTTTCTTAGCTGCAATTTTCATTATATCCTTATATCGACTCATTATATAGTCGTAGTTTTTAGGATTATGTGGCAATAAGCACTTAGAACAATCTTTAAATCCTTTTTCGTTATACCTAAAATTACCACCACAATCCTCACCTAAAGCATATAATGGGCAATAACAGAATAGGCAGTTAAACTCTTCTGGTTTATTTGTCTTATGACAAGGGAAAAACTCACAAGTGTTATGGTTAAAAAATTTATAATTTTCGTTCATAATATACCTCCAGATTTTAAATGTCTATATTCATACATAAATCATAAAATTTAATCGCAACATAATTATACTAAAGTTTTAGAATAATATACTAAAAAATAGCAACAATGGTATAATAATAAAGAAATTTAATTCATAATCACATATTAAAGAGGTGTTTACATGCAAGAAAAAAAAGAAAGAGCTTTACTTGTAGGACTTAATATAACGTCGACTGCAAGAAGAATAGATGATATAGACATAAACGAATCAATGGAAGAGTTAAAAGAGCTTACAAAAGCAGCTGGAGCTGAGGTTGTAGGAAGTATAACTCAAAATAGGCAATCAAGAGATGCAGCATACTATATAGGAAAAGGTAAAGTTGAAGAACTAAGAGCATATTGTGAATCTTTAGGAGCGACAATGGTAATTTTTAATGATGAATTATCAGGAGCTCATATAAGAAATATAGAAGAAATAGTTGGAATAAAGGTTATAGATAGAACAACATTAATATTAGATATATTTGCACAAAGAGCTTTAAGTAAAGAAGGTAAACTTCAAGTTGAGCTTGCTCAGTTAAAATATAGATTACCTAGACTTTATGGTATGGGTGGAGAAATGAGTAGAACTGGTGCAGGAATTGGAACTAGAGGACCAGGTGAACAAAAGCTAGAAGTTGATAAAAGACATATATTAAATAAGGCAGCAGATATAAGAAGAGAACTTAGAGAAGTTAAGAAAAATAGAGAAACTCAAAGAGTCCAACGTCTTAAGTCAAATATACCAATTGTTGCACTTGTTGGATATACCAACGCAGGTAAGTCAACTCTACTAAATGAATTAATAAAAACACATAAAGACTATGACATTGAAAAAGAAGTTATGGCAAAAGATATGCTATTCGCAACACTAGATGTTACATTAAGAAAAGCATTACTACCTAATAAAAAAGAGTTTTTAGTTGTAGATACTGTTGGATTTGTTAGTAAGCTTCCTCATGACTTAGTAGAGGCATTTAAAGCTACTTTAGAAGAAGTTCAATATGCAGATTTAATTTTACATGTAATAGATGCTACAAATAGTAGTTATGAACTTCAAAAGAAAACTACTGAATCAGTACTTAAAGAACTAGGGGCTGATGATAAGCATACTATACTTGTTTATAATAAAATAGATAGATTAGATTTAGATATTTATCCTAAAAACACAGATGATGTAATATATATATCTGCTAAAAAAGGAATAAATATGGAAAAATTATTATATATGATAGAAGATGCATTAATGAAAAATACTTATCCTGTAAGTCTTCTATTACCATATGATAAAGGACATATATTTAGTAAGATAAAGGATAAATATAATGTAGAAAACTTTGAATATGGGGAAACTGGGATAACACTTGATGTAAATTTAGAAGAAGAAGATTATAATATATATAAAGACTATATATTAGAGAAGTAGGTAATAATAATGAATATAAGTTGGGATAATATAGACCAATTGGAAGATTATTTTATAACCTATCTTCTTTATAAAGAATCTAAAACAGTATCTCAAATTAGTAAAATTAGAAGTATCTCAACAACTGAAGTCAATGATCATCTAATAAAGGCAAAGCTAGAAATTAAAGCTATGCTTAAAGATGAGCTAGAATCATCTAAAGATATTTTAGATAAGTTTCTAGAGTATAACAAAGAGAAAAGGCTTAGTTTTATGGAAAGCTTAAATGCAGAAAAGATGATAGACTTTAAGAGAAGACTTTATAAGAGGATACTTATAGAAAGAAATGCTGAAGATTTAATGATTCTTATTTGGGCAACAGGTGAATTAAAGGATGATAGATTTTTAAAATTACTACATCCATTAACAAGCCATAGGCATTCAGATGTAAGAAGAATAACTTATTCAGCACTTAGAAAAATTGAATCACCTAAAAGTAGAGAAGTTTTACAAAGAGGATTATATGATACAAATGCGCAGACTAGACAATATTGTGCAAAGGCACTATCAAAAATAGGAAATGAAACAAGTTTAAAAATGCTAAGACAGTTAAAAAACAAAAAACAATTTGAAAAAGACTATGTACTTAGGGCCTATGATGAAGCAATTGATACATTAGAAAATAGATAGTAATTTAATGTATCAAATTAGAACCAAAAAATAGTTAAAATAACTAGGAGGGGTTTAAAAATGATAGTAAGACGTTGTGCAGGTGGAGTTGTATTTTACGCTAATAAAGTCCTTTTATTAAAAAACGATAGAGATGAGTGGACATTACCAAAAGGTAAAATTCATGATGAAGAGCTAGCTTGGGAAAGTGCAGTTAATAGAGTAAAAGAAGAAACAGGAGTTGAAGCTACAACACTACAAGTTGCAGGTGATACTATGTATGAATTTTTCTCAAGAAGTAGACAAAAAGAAGTAACAAATGCAGTAACTTGGTATGTAATGGAAGCCCAAAATACTGATTATAAAATTGATGGTGAATTCAAGGATGGTGGATTTTATAAAGTAAAAGAAGCCTTAAATATGTTAACTCATAGCAAAGAAAGATCTTTAGTTGATATATCATACAAAAAATATAAAGAAATAAAGAAAAACAGTTGTGACGGAACTAATGTTGCCTTAAACTATAAATAAATATAAATAAAAAAGAAAGGGTTAATGCCCTTTCTTTTTTCAATAATTTAAATACACACAGGAGGATTTAATGAGTAGCTATAAGACATTACATGACTTTGGTAGTGATGAAATTATAATAGAAAAATCAACTTTTATAGGATATGCAAAGCCTGTAAAGACTGAAGAAGAAGCTATTGAATTTATAAATGAAATAAAGAAAAAACATAAAGATGCAAGACACAATGTATGGGCATATACAGTAGGTCCTACTATGAATATACAAAGATATAGTGATGATGGAGAACCACAAGGAACAGCTGGAATACCTACACTAGAAGTTATAAAAAAAGAAGATTTAAGAGATGTTGCAGTTGTTGTAACTAGATATTTTGGCGGTATAAAACTAGGTGCAGGCGGTCTTGTTAGAGCTTATACTAAAGGAGCTAAAATAGGTCTTGATGCAGCAAAGATAATAGAAAAGGTAATGTATAAAGAAGTTAAGATAAAGATTGATTATAATCAATTAGGTAAAATTCAAAATGAATTAATGAATCTTGGTTATTTTGTAAAAGATACTCTTTATACTGATGACGTTGAAATTATAGTTTATTCTAAGTTAGAAGCTGTTGAAAACTTAACTTCTAGAATTACAGATATAACTAGTGCCACAGCTAAAATAGAGTTAGGTGAAGAATTTTATTTATCTGAACAAGATGGTCAAATAATATTATAAATTTTTATATAATTGTATGTTAAAAAATGCTTAGTATTTTAGTACTGAGCATTTTTTATTTATTGAACATAAATTAGAGTTTAAGTACAAGAAATGATTTTATAATATGATTTATGCCACTTAAAAGCTAGAATTGACCACATATATAATAATTGTTGAAGCATAACTTAAATGAAGTTATATTATGGGAGGAGGTAAATAGTAAAATGAAAGTATATGTAGAAATAGATGAAAAATATGAAGAAACAGAAGTAATTATTAAGTCAAATCAAATGACAGATGAAATTAGTAGATTAATTCATAAACTATCGGGTGAGGAAGATACTTTAATTACTGGAATACAAAGTGAACGTGCAGTTCTTTTAGAACCAAAAGATATTGTTAGATTTTATAGTAGTAATCAGCGCGTTTATGCACAGACAGTAGATAGTGAGTATATTGTAAAGTTTAGATTATATGAATTGGAGGAGCTTTTAGAATCAAATTCATTTGTTAGAATTTCCAACACAGATATTATTAACTTAAAGAAAGTAATAGATATAGATTTAAGTTTTAAAGGGAGTATTTGTATAAAACTTAAAGGCAATATTGAAAGTTTTGTTTCTAGAAGATATCTTTCAGGAATAAAAAAATTTTTGGGATTGTAGGAGATAAGTATATGAAAAAAAGGTTATATATTAAAGGTATTTTAGGATTTGTATTTGGAGTATTTTTATCTTATACAATTTCAATTATAGTATCCATATGTTTAAATACAGGTAAATTTTATCCAGCTGATACTGCACTTGTTTATAAAACTGGAAGTGTCTTAAAGGCAATTGTTATTCAATATTTTGGAATAGGTATAATTGGAAGTATTATGGGTATTAGCTCAATAATATTTGAAAAGGATGAATGGAGTATATTATTTCAAACTATATTGCATTTTATAATTTCTTCTATTTGTATAGCTATTTATTTATTACTTGCTCATACAAATATGGTAGGTATATCACATGTAGTACTGTATATAGGTATATTATTAGTAGTATATATTGTGATATGGATATATCGTATTATTAGTTGCTATACAAAAATAAGAAAGATAAAGAAAAAATTATTAATTAAAAATGATAAAATATCAAAAGTTGATAAGAAAAATTTATTTATAATAAGAGGATTTGTTGTATTAATTTTAGGGATTTTAGTATTTATTACTTTTAACTTATGTATTGAAAAACTGAGAATGAATTCAGTAAAAACAAGTAATTTATCAAAAATTACAGTTGATGGAATTTCAATAGGAGAGGATGTATCTTTAGTAGATTTTGAAAACTATACGCAAACTAATGAGAATAATTCAGACTATAAGTATAATTTTGATGAATTAAATTTAGATGTTGATAATCAAAATAAAGTTTCTTACATATTTACTAGGTTTGATGAAAATAAAACAAATATTAAGATAAATGACATAAATAAAGTTAAGTCAATTGATGATATAACACAAATATTAGGCAGCAACTATTATGAGAAATATTATGATAAAGAACAACAATTAAAGAAACATATTTATTATGATAGGATAAATAATGTAACTGCCGAATTTACTTATATAGATTTTGGAGATGATAATTCTGATAATAATAAAAAACTATGTTGGATTGAAATATTCAAACCGTATTACAAATAAGTGATACGGTTTATTTTTATTTAAAATTAATTTTAACTGGAATAATATACTTCAAAACATGTTTTTTATTTCAAAAAAAATATATAAATTAAACTAAAATCAGTAAAAAATCAAAAAAAGTGAAAGTACTTTCTAAAAATTAAAAAATATTGAAAATGATTTCCTGAGGATATATAATGAACTCATAAGAAATAATTAATGAAGGAGAGAGAGTATGAGTGATAATCTAGAACAATTAAAAAATAATTTAATTGTATCTTGTCAAGCATTACCACATGAACCTCTACATTCTTCTTTTATAATGGGGCGAATGGCTAGAGCAGCTAAGGAAGGTGGAGCAGTTGGGATTCGTGCTAACACAAAAGAGGATATAGAAGAGATACAAAAAAATGTGGACCTTCCTATAATAGGGATAGTAAAAAGAGATTATGAAAATTGTGACGTATATATAACTCCTACAATGAAAGAGATTGATGAACTTATGGAAGTTAAACCTGAGATAATTGCACTTGATGCAACTAGCAGTTTAAGACCAAATGGAGTTACACTTGATGAATTTTATAAAGAGATAAGAAAGAAATATCCAAATCAAAAACTAATGGCAGATTGCTCTACTGTTGAAGAAGCAATACATGCTGATAAACTAGGATTTGATTTTATAGGTACAACATTAGTTGGATATACAAAACAAAGTAAAGATAGTAAAATAGAGGAAAACGATTTTGAAATACTTAGAGAAATAATATCTAAGGTTTCAAATAAGGTAATTGCAGAAGGAAATATAGATACACCAGAGAAAGCTAAAAGAGTTTTAGAACTTGGAAGCTATAGTGTAGTGGTAGGTTCTATAATTACAAGACCTCAAAATATTACTAAAAGATTTTCAGATGCAATTGGTGAATTAATAATTAGTATAGGTAATTAATTTTAAATTAATATAAAAATTAAACAAAAGGGAGAATTGATAATATGATGAATAACGCAGATATGAGAGGAATATTTAGTGCACTTTTAGTTTCTTATAATGAAGATGGAAGTATAAATGAAAAAGGACTTCGTGAAATAATAAGACACAACATAGATAATATGAAAGTTGATGGATTATATGTAGGTGGAAGTACTGGTGAAAACTTTATGCTTGGTACTGAAGAAAAGAAAAGAGTATTTGAGATAGCAAAAGATGAAGCTAAAGACCAAATAAAGTTAATAGCTCAAGTTGGTTCTATAAATGTATATGAATCAATAGAATTAGCAAAATTTGCTACAGATTTAGGATATGATGCTATATCAGCAGTTACACCTTTCTACTATAAATTCTCATTTAATGAAATAAAAGATTATTACAACACAATAATAGATAGCGTAGATAATAGATTAATAATATACTCTATACCATTCTTAACAGGAGTAGATATGAGTGTAGAACAATTTGGTGAGTTATTTGAAAATGAAAAAATAATAGGTGTTAAGTTTACAGCAGCTGACTTCTATTTATTAGAAAGATTAAGAAAGGCTTATCCAAATCATTTAATTTATGCAGGATTTGATGAAATGATGTTACCAGCTACAGTACTTGGAGTAGATGGTGCTATAGGTTCTACTTTCAATGTAAATGGTATAAGAGCTAGACAAATATTTGATTTAGCAAGAGAAGGTAAAATTTCAGAAGCTAGAGAAATACAACATGTAACTAATGATTTAATAACTGCAATACTTTCAAATGGATTGTATGCAACACTAAAAGAATTATTAAAATTAAGTGGTGTAGATGCTGGATATTGCCGTAAGCCAATGGCTTTAACTACAGAAGCACAAGTAAAAGAAGCTAAAAATATATTTGATAAATATGTAAAAGAAGTAGATATAGTTAACGCTTAATCTGATTTAAAGAGAAAAGTATTAACTTAAAACTTAATAATACTTTTCTCTTAAAATATATTAAAGAATCTAAAATAAATTTGTAGGGGGAAGTAAAATATGGGATTCACTACAATAGACTTTATTATACTAGTGGCGTATTTAGCGGCGGTATTATTTGCAGGATTACATTTTTCTAAGAAAGACATGGAAGGGAAAGAGTTCTTTAAAGGTGATGGAACTATTCCTTGGTGGGTAACAAGTGTATCGATATTTGCGACATTATTAAGTCCTATATCATTTTTATCATTAGCAGGAAACTCTTATGGTGGAACATGGATATTATGGTTTGCTCAATTAGGTATGTTAATAGCAATACCTTTAACTATAAAATTCTTCTTACCAATATACAGTAAATTAAATATAGATACAGCTTATCATTATTTAGAATTAAGATTCGGAAGTAAAGCACTTAGAGTACTTGGAGCATTAATGTTTATAGTATATCAAATAGGTAGAATGTCTATAATAATGTATTTACCATCAATGGTACTTGCTAATTTAACAGGAATAAATGTAAACTTATTAATAATAGTAATGGGTGTTATAGCAATAATATATTCATATACAGGTGGATTAAAGTCAGTTTTATGGACAGACTTTATTCAAGGAAGTGTACTTTTAGTTGGTGTTACATTTGCTCTTATTTATCTATTAGCTAATATAGATGGTGGAGCAGGAGCAGTGCTTGAAACATTAAGACAAGGTAAGTTTATAGGAGCAGAAGAGGTTATATTCGATGCTAACATATTAAAAACAAGTGTATTTTTAATAGTAGTAGGTGCAGGATTTAATACTTGTTCTTCTTATATATCAAGTCAAGATATAGTTCAACGTTTCACTACAACTACAGATACAAAACAATTAAATAAAATGATGTTAACTAATGGTGCTTTATCAATATTCATAGCAACAGTGTTCTATCTTATAGGAACTGGATTATACGTGTTCTATGGACAAAACCCAGTTTTAGCTCAAACAGCTCAACAGGATCAAATATTTGCATCATATATAGCATATCAGTTACCAGTTGGTGTAACAGGTATATTACTTGCTGCAATTTATGCTGCATCTCAATCTACTTTATCAACTGGACTTAACTCAGTAGCTACAAGTTGGACATTAGATATACAAGAACGTTTAAGTAAAAAACAAATGAGCTTTAAACAACAAACAAGAATCGCTCAATACGTTTCACTTTTAGTAGGTGTAGTTGCAATAGTTGTATCTATGGTACTTGCAAATGGGGAAATAAAATCGGCATATGAATGGTTCAATGGATTTATGGGATTAGTACTAGGAGTGCTAGCTGGAACATTCGTATTAGGGGTATTTACAAAGGTTGCAAACTCAACAGGAGCATTTGCTGCATTTATAGTATCATCAATAGCTATGATAGTTATAAAATATACTATGCCAGAAGTTTCTATATGGTCTTACTCAATAATATCAATAGGAATATCTTTAATAGTAGGAATTCCTGTAAGTTATGCATCTAGAAAAATAAAAAATGATGTTAGTGTACCTGATAAAGATACAGTAATTTATGAATCATAGGAGGTATATGTATGATATTTGGTAATATAAAAAATTTACATGAATATGATTATTTACAATCTGATATAAAAAGATGTTTTGAATATGCAAATTCTAATGATTTATTAAATTACGATAAAGGAAGTCATGAAATAGATGGAGAAAACCTTTTTGTAAACATAGTAGAATATGAAACTACAGATTTTGAAAATAGATTTTGGGAAGCTCATAAAAATTATTTAGATTTACATCTTATGTTAGACGGAGAAGAACAAATAGATGTAAACTTTATAGATAATATGGAGCAAAAAGAATTCGTTGAAAAGGATGATTTTTTACCACTAGAAGGTGAAAAGAATGGTCATGTAGTACTTAATAAAGATGATTTCTTAATTTGCTATCCAAATGATGCTCATAGAACGGCGGTAAAGGTTAAAGAGCCTAAAAAAATAAAAAAAGCTATATTCAAGATAATTATTTCTAAATAAATAAAATGAGTATAAAAAGGGAGTGCATAAAGTTTTGATGCACTCCCTAAAATCATATATGAAAAAGGAGTATCTTATGAAAAAGTATATATGCATAGATGTAGGTGGCACTTCAATAAAATATGGATTATTAAATGAAGATTTAAATTTTGTAACTACAGATGAAATGAATACAGAAGCTCAAAAGGGAGGGCAAAATATACTAAATAAAATTATAGAAATTGTAAATAAATACAATAGTTTTTATGATGATATAGATGGAGTTTGTATATCTACAGCAGGAATGGTTGATTGTGAAAAAGGAGAAATTATTTATGCTTCACCTATAATTCCTAACTATACAGGAATGAAGATTAAAGAAACTATAGAGAATAAGTTTAATATAAAATGTGAGGTAGAAAATGATGTAAACTGTGCAGCTCTTGCAGAACATTTTGCAGGAGGAGCAAAGGGAAGTAAAATAAGTGTATGCTTAACCATTGGAACTGGAATAGGTGGAGCAATTATAATTAATAATGAAGTTTATCATGGAGCATTTGGTAGTGGTGGAGAAGTAGGATATATGAATATGATGGGATCTACATTCCAAGAACTAGGTGCAAGTAGTGTTTTAGTGAAAAAAGTAGCTGAATTAAAAAATGTAAGTCATGAAACTATTAATGGCAAGTATATTTTTGAAAAAGCAAAAGAAGGAGATTTAGACTGTATAAACGCTATAGATGAGATGATTGAAGTATTAGGACAAGGAATAGCTAATATTTGTTATATAATAAATCCAGAAGTAGTAGTACTTGGTGGAGGAATAATGGGGCAAAAAGAATATTTATATGATAAAATAAGAGATAGTATAGATAGAAATTTAATTCCTTTTATAGCAAAGAAAACGAAATTAGAGTTTGCTGTAAATCAAAATAAAGCGGGTATGTTAGGTGCTTATTTTAATTTTATAAATATGCAAAAAAGAAAAGTTAAAGATGTAGTATCTTACTAAAGGAGAGGAAATCATTTATGAAGGAGTATCAAAAAAGCATAATACCTCATGTAGAATCATTATATGATAGCTTTACGCCATCTGAAAAGACTATTGCAGATTTTTTTATACGAAATACTGAAGAGGTTGATGTTTCATCAAAAAATTTATCCAAGAAGTTGTTTGTATCAGAAGCATCTATATCTAGGTTTGCAAAAAAGTGTGGATTTGATGGATATAGAGAATTTATTTTTGTATATAAGCAAAGTTTTGAGAAAAGTACTCCTAATATAACTACTAGTTACACTAAACAAGTTTTAAATACTTATGAAGAGCTTTTAAATAAAAGTTACACGTTAATAGATGAAAAACAGATGCAAAGAATTGTAGATATGATTTCTAATAAGAAAAGGATATATATTTATGGTCGAGGTAGTTCGGGTCTTGTTGCACAAGAGATGAAGTTAAGACTTATGAGATTAGGGGTAAATGTAGAAGCCATATCAGATAGTCATATAATGAAGATGAATTCTGTTTTAATGGATAATGAGTGTTTAGTAATAGGAATTAGTATTAGTGGTAATACGAAAGAGGTTATTAACTCTTTAAAAGAAGCACATAGAAGAGGTTCTAGTATAGTTTTAATAACTTCAAAGCAAGATGAAGAAATGGATAAATATTGTGATGAAATATTATATGTTGCAGTTAAGGAACATTTAGAGAATGGAAAGGCTATTTCACCTCAGTTTCCAGTTTTAGTTATAGTTGATATTTTTTATGCTCACTTCCTTCAAAGTGATAGGCTTAGAAAAGAGGAGCTTCATAGTAACACTCTTCATGCTCTTTATGAATAATTTAGTATAAATATAGATTTATAAGTATATATATTAAAATTTGAATTATAATTTTAATATATCAAATTAAAGGTGGTGAATTTTTATGGACATTGCATTAGATACATTTGTAATTATTGCAGATTTTGTTTTAACTTTATTTGCAGGTGATGATGTTCAAAAAGTTTCAAGATTTTTTAAGAGACAATGTTAATTTGATATAATAATTTAAAATTAGATTTTAATAAATAACTATATTTTAGAATTTAAAATATAATAAATTCTAAGGTATAGTTATTTTTATGCTATAAAGTTAAGTAAAGGATGTTAGAATATAATGATTTAATTTATTTAGTTAATAAGTCAAAAATAGAAAGTAAATATATAATTCATTTTGGAATATAGTGATAATATATTGGATGGTCTTAATAAGAAGTGCCTAGTTTATATTCTGTGATCATATGAAGTATAAGTATAGTTAACGTGAAATATAAATATACTTAAATAATGAATTAAAAATAACTATACTTAGAATTAAGATAGTTTAAATTCTTAGGTACAGTTATTTCTTATATGATAAAATTATTTAATTTTTATTATTTTACTTTTTCATAATCATTAACAGACTCATAGTCATCTTCATTTAAAAGACTAGAAGCTTCTTTATCAAGTATCATTATAACATCATGATGAAGTAGTAATATAGAAGAAGGAACTTGTGGAGTTACTTGACCATGAACAGTATCATATATAGCCTTTGCTTTATTTTTTCCACTAGCTAAAAGTAATATCTTTTTACTTTTAAATATAGAACCTATTCCCATAGTAACAGCTTTTGTAGGAACTTCGTCTAAGCTATTAAAAAATCTAGCATTAGCTTCTCTTGTAGACTCATCTAAAGTTACAACATGAGTACCTTTATTAAAGTTTATAGTAGGCTCATTAAATCCTATATGAGCATTGTTTCCTATACCTAAAACTTGTATATCAATACCACCACTATTATTTATACTTTCATCATAAGAGATACATTCATTTTCAATATCACTTGCAAGTCCATCTGGTATATGAATATTTTCTCTAGGTATATTTACATGGTTAAAAAAGTTTTCATCCATAAAATAATGGTAGCTTTGAATATTATCAACCGGAAGTTTATAATATTCATCTAAGTTGAAAGTTTTTACTTTTGCAAAATCTATTAAACCTTCTTCGTACATTTTTATTAAGTTTTTATACATACCCACAGGAGTACTACCTGTAGCAAGACCTAGTATAGAATTAGGTTTTAATATAATTTGACTCCCTACTATTTGTGCTGCTTTTTTGCTTAATGATTCATAATTTTCACAAACTATTATTCTCATATTAAAATACCTCCCAATTTTGATAATTTATAAATATATTTATTGATTTAAATTATTAAAAATTATTTCCCCTTGTGAAATGCTCATATAGCAATTCATTTCTTCATCAAATAGAGCTATATCAGCATCTTTATTTATTTCTAAGCTTCCTTTTTTATCATCAATATTTATTGATTTAGCAGGATTAAGAGAAGCTAGATTAATTGCTTCATATATAGATATATCTGTATTCTTCATAAAGTTATAAACACCTTTATTCAAAGTTAAGACACTTCCTGCTAAATTACCAGAAGCAAGTCTTGCTGCATTATCTTTTACAAAAACATCTTGGCCACCTAAATCATACTTACCATCTGCCATACATCCAGCTCTCATAGAATCTGTAACTAAAACTAATTTATCTTTTCCTTTATTATCAATAACAAATTGATATAAATCAGGATTAACATGTATATTGTCACAAATCATCTCACAGTAAACATCAGTCGTAAGAGCTGCTCCAACTACACCCATCTCTCTATGATTTAAAGGAGTCATAGCATTAAATAAATGAGTTATATTAGAGGCACCATGAGATATAGAAGATTTAGCTTCATTATAAGTTGCATTAGTGTGAGCTAGAGATAAAACAATATCCGTTTTCTCTTTAACTTCTTTTGTAAAATTAAAATCTAAATCTATTTCAGGTGAATAAGAAATTACCTTAATAACATCTGTATAATTTTCTATAAAAGAGAAACTTGGAGATTGAATATATTTATTATTTTGAGCGCCTTTATATTTATTATTTATAAAAGGTCCTTCAAGATGGGCACCAACTACCTGAGCACCATTATATTTTCTATTCATAAGTTTTCTTATGTTATCTAAAGCACTATAAATATCATCTTTATCCATAGTCATGGTAGTTGGTAAAAATGAAGTAACTCCTGTTTTCTTTATACTTTCTCCTATAATTTGAACAGCCCTATCATCTTTATCCATAGTATCGAAATTATTGCTACCATGAATATGAATATCTATAAGACCAGGAGAAACATAAAGACCATTTGCATCTATAATTTCTATATCTTTATCAACTTCATCACAAAAATCTACTATTTTTTCATCAAATAAAAGTATTTTGTCTTCTATAACTTTATCTTTTGTTATTATTTTTCCATTAATGATTGCTTTCATAATATTCCCCCTAATTTTTAATATTCATTAAGTATAATTTCGTATTGATGCTTACTTGTTATAAATAAAGAACTAGTATATTCTAGAACCTCATCTTTATCAGTAAAAACAACCCTGTCAATTTTTAATCCAAGAGTGGATAAGTCTACATTTAAAAGCTTTGATTCAGATTTATTTAACATAATAGGATTTATTACCTGTCTAGCTTGTTGAGTTTTATGCATGTACTTTTCTCTATATAGTTTATATAAAGAATTTTCCTCTACAAGAGACTTACTTAAGCCTGGACACATATACTTTGGAATATATATTTTTTCAAGTATAGTAGGCTCATCATCAACAAATCTGATTCTCTCTATTTGAAAAACTAAAAGGTTATCATCTTTTAGCTTTAAGTATTCATTAACTTTATTGCTAGGTTTTGATAATTCAAATTTTAAAATTTCATTTCTTACATTAAGATTATTATACTTTGCTATTTCTGTAAAACCTTGCATTCTTTCATAAGTAAGCTTTTGCTTCTTATAAGAAACAAAGGTGCCTTTGCCTTGGCGTCTTTCTAAAATTCCTTCGTTTACTAAATGCATAATTGCTTTATTAACAGTCATTCTGCTTATATCTTGAATTTTGCAAATATCCCTTTCAGACATTAAGTAATGTCCTTCTTGCAGTTCTTTATTATTAATCATTTCCTTTATTATTTCTGATAACTGAATATATAGAGGTATTTGTGCGTTTTTATCTACTAATTTCATATTTACCACCTTTATGGTATATACCAAATGGTATATACCAATTTTATAATTTAATTATATGATTAAAGTACTTAAAAATCAAGTTTATAAAAGAATATTTACATAAATTTATCTAAGCTTGAATAAGAGTTAACAAAAATAAACTATTTATTAACTTAGCCTCCATTGTTAGAGGAATTTTATAAATGTATAATTTAAATACAAGCAAAGAAATATATTTAAGATATTAAAAAGGAGAAATTTATGGAATTATCTATTGGTGAGGTTATATATAAATTAAGAAAAGAAAGAGGAGTCACACAAGAAGTATTAGCAAAAGCTGTAGGTGTTTCAGTTGCGGCAGTTTCTAAATGGGAAAGTAAAAATTCCTATCCAGATATAACTATACTTCCTTCTATTGCTAGATACTTTAATACTACAATAGATAAACTTTTAAGTTATGAAATTGAAATCTCTAATGAAGAAGTTATGAATATAATGAAAGAATGTGCAAGTTTATTTGAAAAAAATAGTCCTGAGAATGCAATGAAAGTTTGTGAATCTTATATAAGACAATATCCAAACAGTATGTTTTTAAAATTTAGAGCAGGTTCTTTATATATGATGTCTATACCTAGTGCATCTAGTGAAGATGAAGCTGAAAATATGTTAAATAGAGCGATAGAATTGTTAGAAGTATCATCTCAAAGTGAAGAATTAGAAATTATCGAAACATCTAAATATATTTTAAGTTCACTATATACAATGAAAAATGAATTTGAAAAAGCTGAAGAAGTAATATTAAGTTTACCTAAAGTAAGTATGGATAGAGATGATATGCTAATTGGACTATACATTAATCAAGATAGAGTAGATGATGCAAAAGAAATTTTAAAGAATTTAACGTATAAAAGAGTAAATAGTGTATTAACTTGTTTAAATTATTACACAACTATATACTTAAAAGAAGATATATCTAAAGCAAAAGAAATTTTAGACATACAAGATAAAGTTATAAAAGTTTTTGGTTTAGATGATATATGTGGAATAGGTAATAATATGACAGCTTCTCATATACATGCTAAAGATAAGAACATGGAAAAGACATTAGAAGCTATTGAAAACATAATAGAAAGTGCAGGAGGGGATTATAATTTAGATAATCATATTTTATTTGATGGAGTAAAATTATTTGAGGGAGTACATTCAAAAGAGTATATAGTTTTAAATCTAAAAAAACTTTTAGATGAAAGTATATATGATTTTATAAGAAATGAAGATAAGTACAAAGAAATACTAAGTAAGATAGACGAATTTGGTAAATAAAAGGGGAAATAAATGAAAGAAATTATAGAAGTCTTAATTGGCTTAACATGTGTGTTCTTTATTGGATTTTTAATATCACTATATAATAGCGTAAGGAAAAATAAAAAAATAAAAAAGAAAATAATTGAAAATTACGGTAAAAAAATAGATATAGATGAAGTTGATTTGAAATTTGAAAGTGTATCAAGTTATCACAAGAATAAAGTTAATGATAATATAGAAAGTAAAGATTATAACACAATTGATGATATAACATGGAATGATCTTAATATGAATGATGTATTTAAAAAAATAAATAATACACAAAGTACTGCTGGAGAAGAAGTTCTTTATGACATATTAAGAAGTTCAATTCATAATGAAGAAATTTTAAATAAGAGAGAAATATTAATATCATACTTTGTAAATAATCCAGATAATAGATTTAATATTCAATATACATTATCAAAATTAGGATACAGTAAAGAGTTATACACTTCTAATTGTTTATTCAATAATGGATATGATAACAAGAATAAATTATTAAGATATCAATTATTAGGAAAGTTACCCTTTGCTAGTTTGATTTTAATAATTATTAATCCTTATTTTATCTTCTTAACAATAGGATTTATTTGTTTAAATATTTATATTTCAATTAATGAAGGTAGAAAAAATTATAATACAGAAGGTTTACATATTTGATAAAGGTTTCTAATATTGCTAGAAAAATTAAAAATCTAAATATAAAATTTGTAGATGAAAATTTAAATAATATAAACGAAGATTTAAAGAAGATTAAAAGAATAAGAAGAAAAAATATTGGAACAGATCCAAATTCTTTAGTTTCAGAATTAAATGTTTTTAGTGAATATACTAAGATGTTATTTTTATCAGAGCTTATAACTTATGAAAAAGTTAAGAAAAATATTGGTAAGAATAGAGAGTATCTTAAAAATATATTTGAATATGTAGGTACAATAGATGCATTAATTGGGGTTGCATCTTTTAGAGAAAGTTTAGATTATTTTACAATACCAAACTTGACTAAAAGAAAAAACTATATAGAATTTAAAGAAATGTATCATCCATTAATTCAAAACCCTGTAACTAATAGTGGAAGTTTTGAAAAAAGTGCATTGATAACTGGGTCAAATGCATCTGGAAAATCAACATTTATAAAATCAGTAGCCATAAATGCAATTCTTGCTCAAAGTATAAATACTTGTTGTGCAAAAGAATATAATGGTTCTTATTTTAAGGTATATACATCAATGGCACTTAAGGATGATGTATTAAGTAAGGAGAGTTACTATATAGTAGAAATAAAATCATTAAAAAGAATCTTAGATTCAATAGATGATAATATACCTACCTTATGTTTTGTTGATGAGATTTTAAGAGGAACTAATACAATAGAGCGTATAGCATCTTCAAGTGAGGTCCTTAGTAGTTTAAGTGAAAATAACTGTACATGTTTTGCGGCAACTCATGATATAGAGCTTACCTATTTATTAGAGGATAAGTTTGATAATTATCATTTTGAAGAAAATATAACTGATAATGATATTAAATTTGATTCTAAGTTATATAGTGGAAGAGCTCAAAGTAGGAATGCTATAAAGTTATTAGGATTTATGGGATATAGTGAGGATATAGTAAGTCGAGCTAAGGAAAGAGCAGAGATGTTTGTAGCAACAGGAAAATGGTAACTATATTATTTTTATAATAAAAGGTGTATAAACTTATATTTATACACCTTTTAGTTTTATTAAACTTATTTTTTACAACCTTTTTTAGGTTCTTTAATTCCTTTATAAACTTCATAAGCTCCTACTAAAAGCAAAAATCCACCAAATATTTTTCTTAGAATTTCAGAACTTAGATAATTAGCTAAAAAGGAACCAAATACAGCACCAATAACTCCAAAAACAGCTATAGGAGCCACCAAACTAAATTCAACTTTTTTATTTTTTATATGTATTATAAGAGCAAAAATAGTCATAGGAATAGATGATAGTAAATTAACACTTTGTGCAATCTTGGGATTTATAGATGCAAATAAAACTAAAGCAGGTATTAAAATAGTTCCACCGCCCATACCCATACCACCTATAATTCCAGCGAAAAATCCGATTATACCAATTAACATACTAGAACACCATCCTTAAGGCTGCGATTATCATAACAATTCCAAAAGAAATTCGAAGAAATTTACCCGTAACCTTACATAATAATTTTGCACCAATAATACCACCTATAATACTTCCTATAGCTGCTTGTATAGTTAATTTTATATCGTAAGTACCTTTTGAAATATAAATTATAGAACTTGTAGTTGATAAAAATATTATTATAGCAAGAGCTGTTGCATGAGATTTATGTTCTTCAACTTTTAAGAAGTTATTTAAAATAGGAACTAAAAGAGTACCTCCTCCAGAACCAAAAACACCATTTATAAAACCAGTAAATAAACCGATTACTGTATTTTTTATATTAAAGTTAAAATATTTACTCTTTATAATTATCACCTTCCTTAAAATCTAGTTTGTACATAATTATTGAATTATATTTATATTGAAGTGGTAAAACTTAATATATAAATCTTTTTATAAAATAAATTGGAATACTAGATTATGGAAATCATTAAAAATTATGTGCTATAATTATTTCAGATGAAAAATAGGGAGGAATAATAACAATGGACGCAAGTTTAAAAACAGATATAGAGTTAAAAATAGAAAAAACTGTACAATGGCTTAGAGATAAAGTTGAAGAAGCTAATTGTAAAGGTTTAGCTGTAGGGGTTTCTGGAGGAATAGATTCTGCAGTTGTTTCTTATCTTATAAAAAAGGCTTTTCCAGATAATTCAATAGGGGTAATAATGGAGATAAAAAGTAATCCTCAAGATAAAAAAGATGCTTTAAAAGTTATAAATGGATGCGGGATAAAACATATTGAGCTTGATTTAACTGATGAGCAAGAATGTATATTAAACAAAGTAATGGGTCAACTAAAAGAAGTTGGGGTATACAATGAAAATAATCAAACAATATCAGATGCAAACTTAAGAGCTAGAGTTAGAATGAGTACTCTTTATACTGTAGCAAATAATTTAAACTATTTAGTTGTAGGAACTGATAATGCAGCTGAAGTTTATACAGGATACTTCACAAAATACGGAGATGGTGGAGTTGATTTAGTACCTATAGCAAATATAACTAAAGCAGAAGTTTATGAATGGGCAAAAGTATTAGGTGTTCATGAAGATATAATAAACAAAGCGCCATCAGCAGGACTTTGGGATGGACAAACTGATGAAAAAGAAATGGGAACTACATATAAAATGATAGATGCAGTTGTAGAAGGAAGATTAGATGAAGTTCCACAAAAAGACTTAGAGGTAATAGAAAGATTACATAGAATAAGTGCACATAAGAGAGCGGTTGCACCTGCACCACCTAAGTTCTAATTTACTAAAATAATTATTTGTGATAAAATTTATAGGTAAATTACAATTAAACTATTAAATTATACGGAATACATTAAGCTATATTTAATATATTCTATAAAATAAAGGAGTGGCATTATGGGACGTATAGGAAACATAATCAACAGAAAAGGTAAACAAGACGCTAAAAGAGCGAAAATATTCACTAAGCATGCTAGAGCAATAGCTGTTGCAGCTAAAGAAGGTGGACCAGATCCAGAATACAATGCAGCACTTAAAACTGCTATAGAAAAAGCTAAAGCTGATAACATGCCTAATGATAACTTAGAAAGAGCTATAGCAAAAGGAGCAGGCGGTGGAGCTAACGAAAACTTCGAAACTATAGTTTATGAAGGATATGGACCAGGAGGAGTTGCAGTTATAGTTGAAACTTTAACTGATAACAAAAACAGAACAGCTGGTAACGTAAGATACTACTTCGATAAGAACGGTGGTAACTTAGGAACAAGTGGATGTGTATCATTCATGTTCGATAACAAAGGACAAATATTAATAGAAGCTAACGATGATGTTACTGAAGATGAATTAATGGAAATAGCTTTAGAAGCTGGAGCGGAAGATTTCATAGCTGAAGAAGATGGATATGAAGTTGTAACTGCACCAGAAGATTTTGCAGCAGTTAGAGATGAATTAGCAGCTAAAGGATATGAATTCATATCTGCACAAGTTAAGTTAATACCTCAAACTACTACAGAATTAACTGATGAAACTCAATTAAAGAACATGAACAAGTTAGTTGATATGTTAGAAGATGATGACGATGTTCAAAATGTTTACCATAACTGGGAAATAGCTGAGTAATTTATAAAGATCAGTCATACCAATGGTTTGAAGGCGATATAATTGATGAATGATTGTGAAAATTACAATTGTTATGACAAATATTTGATATTTCGTATGAAAATATAATGAAATACATTTAGAGTGTTAAGATAAACCAAAACACCTCTAATTATGATGTATAGAGAAATCTATATTAAATAATTAGAGGTGTTTTTGCGTATAGATAATGTTTATAAAGAATATATTTACGAAATTAAAATTAGAAATTATACGAATAGAACAATTAAGGGATATAAAAATAACCTAAATAAATTTTTTACTTATTGCTATAAAGAAGAATATTGATTAAATATTGCTAAAAAAGTTGAGTTTTTAAGGTAAAAAACTATAATAAGATATGTTATCGTGTACATAATAAGCTTCTTTATTTTTTTGTATTTATAAATCGTTTTTTAAAAAAAGAGCTTTTTGGGGCATTTAGCAACACAATGTGTGCAACGAACACAAATATTATGATCAATACTCCAATTTTTATCTTTTCTAGAAACAGTTATTGCGTTAACCGGACATGTTTTTTCGCATAAAGTACAATGAGTACATTTATTGCGGTTATATGATATTTGTCCTCTAGATTCAAATAATTTTCTTAATACCTTAAGTTGTGCTATTTTTCTTTTGAAATTTGCCATATTTACGTTCTCCTATATTAAATGATATATATAATTAAGTTTTACTAGAAATAATTCTGTGTTATAATTATTATGTTTCCTTGGAAACAATACGATACTACTACAATAATGTTTCCTTGTCATCATTATTCGATGAATTATCTAAATTGTATTTACTAAAAATAATAAAGTTATTCAAATAGCTATAAATATTAGGAGGATGTAAATTTGAATATAAATAGATAAAGAAATCATATCTGAAATGGATGTTTTATTTGCAAAAGCTGAAGAAAGAAAAAATTTAGTTAACGAGAAAATTTTGAATCAAATAATTAAGAGAAATTGTGCTTTAAAGGATATTTCAATTACAGAATTTCATGTAATCTCATGTATTGGAAATGAAAAAGAAGTTAATGGAATTAAAATTTCTGAGAAATAGGAATGACTAGAAGTGGTGTTTCTAAAGTTGTATCAAGTTTAATAAAAAAAGAACTTATTACATCCTATAAAGATGATGTAAATAAAAAGAAAATTTTCTATAAATTAACACCTTTAGGTGAAACGATTAATGAAATACACAATGATAAGCATGAAGAAAGAGATAGAGAACTTATCAATAGAGTTAATAAATATACTAAACAAGAGAAAGATATAATACTAAAGTTTATAATCGGAATTATTTCTATCCAATAATTATATGGGTTTGATATAAAGTATATTCCAATTTCTTTATTTTCATAGCATATACAATCCATATCTTTACGTAGATTATATGCCCTTCAAAAACTTCTACTCATAATGCTATATGGAATTCATTATCTCCTAAGTTATACGGTCTGTCCCAATCTCTAAGCCATATCAATTCTAATTCATGAGTGGTTTCACCATCTCCTAAATATACTAATATAAAACTTCCACCTTCGGCTACTTTTTTATTAGTTTCTTTTAATCCTAATGCTTTTTCATAAAATTCAAGACTCTTTCAAGATTTAACACATTAAAATTGTTATGACAAAATTTAAATTTCATTTGTATATCATCCAAATTTCTTCTTATTTTTAGATTATATATATCAATTAGTCAATGAAAATAAACATATTATATCTATAGGGACATTTATCCATTCTTATTCATTGCTAAAATAGGTATAAATTTATCTGATAATTTTTTAGATTTACTTAAAAGAGAAATGTAGATGATATCAAATACGGAACAAAAAATACCACAAACTAAAACAAGTGTATTATACTCTAATATTCCAAATAAAATAGTCGGAGCTAATGTTCCAATCCACTTAGCATAAGCTAGTACTAAAGATTGTCCATTCATATTTCCCCTTTTTATATACATATCTATAAACATTACTGACATAAGTAAATTTTGTAAAAAGGCAGAGTATTTTGCTCCCATTATAAATCCAAATTCTTTTATGAATACGTACTGTAAAGCAAAGCAACATATTATAACTAACATAGTCCATGCAGGGAAATACTTTTGATTTATTGATTTAGGAAACTCATTTTTACCATATTTAAAATAAGTAAATAATATAATTATATCTAGAATTACCCATGATGCATTAAAATATGCCTGAATTAAATTTAGACCCTCTAAAGGACCATGAGCAGCTAGAAATATATCCGAAAAACTATAAATAGCTTCCCATGCAAGGTTTAGCCCTAATGCGAATAAAGGCATTGCATATGTCTTTTCTTTAAAGCCTAATCTAATACATTCCTCATAAACAATAATCCAACCTATACAACTCAAAACAGTTAAAAATGTTTCCATTAAGTTCTACCTCCATAAATAACCAAAATATTGACATGTGTCTAAGTTATGCTATGATTATAAAAACAACATTTACACATGTCAATATTATTGAGATAAGTTAGACATTTAAGGAGGTTATGTCTATGTATAAAGGGAAGAATCCAACAGCATTGCAATCACAGGAAATGATTATTAAAGGGATGCTTTCTATAATGGAAACTAAATCATTTGAATCAATAACGATAAAAAGTATATGTGAATATGCGCTTGTATCACGACAAACATTTTATTCACTTTTTGATTCTAAAGAGGAGGTACTGGAACTTCATTTTGATAAAATGTTTAAATTATTTATAGAAAGATTCACTAGTAAAAATATTAATACGATAAGTGATATATGTTTTGAATTTATGACATATATCGAGGGCGATAAAGATTTTATTGAATTACTTGTCAATAATAATTTAACATATATAATGACAGTGAAATTTGAGCAATATCTTATTAAAATAGGACGGATATTAAATGATGATAATAAATATATGCATGAATATGCAATGGCATTTATGGCTGGTGCTTTAGTTGAAATTATAGCTAGATATATAAGAAATGGAGAGAATATAGAACCAGAGAATCTTGCATTTCTTATAGAAAAGATATTAAAGGGTGAATATTTTATAATTCGCTAGGATTATTTATTACTATTAACTCCTCCTTAAAATACATTTAAAATATTATAGTAAAAGTTATGATTTTTGAACAATATAAAAAGTGTCACTACTGTACCGTATAGATACTCTAGTAAGTGTTCAAAAAACGTAGGTATATTACAATACCGTCAAAACAAATTGCCAAATATAAAACTGAACAAAAATAAATAAAAATATAAAAATGTAAAAAACACTATCTATTATTTTTTAACTATGCTATAATAATATTTGTAGAGATACACAAATAATTTAAAAGAGACCTAGAAATAGGTTCACAGGAGTAATTTTTAATGAATAATGGAATAGTAAAATGGTTTAACAATGAAAAAGGATTTGGTTTCATATCAGTAGAAGGTGGAGATGATGTATTCGTACATTTTTCAGCTATACAAACTGATGGGTTTAAATCATTAGAAGAAGGTCAACAAGTAAACTTTAATATAGTTAAAGGTGCTAGAGGTCCTCAAGCAGAGAATGTAACTATATTATAATATATATATGTTCGTGAAAAAGACACATTGCGTGTCTTTTTTTATGTTTAAATTTACAAAGGAGTTATAACTTAATTAAATATTATAACTTTTCAATTTATTTATTCTAGCTAGTCTAGGTAGGTCTATTAAAAATATAGGTTATTATGATAAAAATTTGTATGAAGAATTAAAGTGTAGAATATAAAAATAAAAAATTTAAATATGAAAAAAATAGATAATGACTTATATTTGAATGTTCATCGTTGTGCAAAAGTCATTATCTATTTCTTATTTTAAATACGATATTGTAAAAATTAAACTAATGTTTTGAATTCATATCCGTTATCTTTAAAGTATTTTATTATTTGTGGTAAAGCTTTTGCAGTTTCTTCTTTTCCGTAAGTATCATGCATTAATAAAACTACCATTTCTTTACCTTCAGAAGTTTTTATAGCTTCTTGAGTTAATTCATCAGCATTTTTTCTTCTACCTTCAGCATCTTTATTTAGAGCGTTCCAATCAATAGAAGCCATATTGTTTTCATCTAAATAAGCATCTAATGGATCCATACCTCTCCAAGACATATGTCCACCTGGGCATCTTATAACTCTTGTTGAGAAGTACTTACCAAGAGTATCTTTTAATAATTCGTCCGTTTTAGCAAAATCAGCTTTAAAAGCGTCTAAATCTAATGTTTTATTTGGATAAAGAGTTTTATAATCATGGCTGTATGAATGATTAGCTATAGCATGTCCATTAGCAAGCTCTTCTTTTAATAATTCTTTAGCTTTATCTCCACCACGTTCAATATTTTGACCAGTAACAAAGAAAGTAGCATGAACATCATTTTCTTTTAATATTCTTAAAACTTCAGGCGTAACAGTTGTAGATGTTCCATCATCAAATGTTAAAAATACAACTTTTTCTCCGTTATTAGAGTAGTCATATGAATTTAACTTTTCTTCAACCTTTTTAGCATCATATGAATACTTCTTAGCATCATTGTTACAGCCAACTATATATTTTTTCTTTTCTTCTTCTTCCTTACGTTTCTTTTCAGCTAAGGCCTTAGCTTCTTCTTCTTTACGTTTTTCCTCTAGTTTTATAGCTTGTTGTTCTTGGATGAATTTTGTAGCTGCAGAAACGACTTTAACTCCTCCAAACACAATGGTAAGTGCAACTAATAAAGTCAGAATACGATTAGGCCTTATAGATCTTTTCTTTTTTTGAGAAAAAATATTTTTATTCTTCATAATAATTACCCCCTCAATATTAATTTGTCGAATATTTATACTTATATTATATATCTTGTAGATGGGATGGTCTATTGTAGAAATACTTACAATTTTGTAACTAACTTCTATATAAAGAAATACTATATTAAATGAAAATAAAAAATGAGTATCAAAAATTTAGATACCCATTTCTTTTATTTCAATTTATTTAATTATTTGCGAAGATTACATTTGATTTACTTAATTTATTAAAGTATTTTTTAGTATAAGTAAATAGAAATTGCATCATAGGTCCTATTGTAAATATGATTATGATACTTCCAACACCAACAGGTCCTCCTAAAAGTAAAGCTATAATAAGACCACTAGTTTCAGATACTATTTTTCCAGTCATTAAAGATAATTTAAATTTAGACTTAATCGCCAGCATAAAATAATCTAAAGGGGTATTAGGTAACTCAGAAACTAGGTATATAGAAATACCTAAAGATATAATCGGTAATGAAATTAAGAATAATATAAACTCCATTGAAGATGTGCTTACATTAATTCCGTTAAATACCACAAATCCTAAATCTACAAACACACCTAAAACTAAAGACGTTATTAGTGGAGTTATTTTAGGGAATTCTTTATTTAAAATACCGCCAATAATTAAGTTTAGTACAGCAACTATATTCATACAAGTTCCAACTGATAAATTCAGATGATAGCTTACTCCTATATTAACAGCATCCCAAGGTCCTGCACCAAAGTTAGATATAGCATTTAGTGCTATACCAAGTCCCATTATACAAAGACCAACTACATAAAATAAAACTCTAAATATATTTTCTTTCTTTTTAAAGTTAAATTTATTAATCATAATATGATTCCTTTCTATTTATAATATAGATTTAATAATTTATATCCTAACATTGGATATAAATATAATCAAGTGTTTGGGTGTCTAAGCATTTGCTTAGAAAGTCATTTGATGTTGTTTAAGAAAATTTGTTGATATACAATTATATTGATATAAATATGAATATAAAGGGGGGAGTAGAGATGTATCTTTGCATTGATGATGATTTGCCGGGATGGTTAAAATTTGATTTAAAAAGAGAAGAAGGGATATGTAAATGTAAGAAAAATTTTAATATAATTCATGAAGAAATGTTAAAAACAAAGCTTAAAAGAGATGAGGAATATGAGAAATTAAATACATTTATATTTGAAGATGCTACTTATTATGTAAAATGTAGTGAGTGTGGGAAATTGTATAAGATACATATAAAATATGAAGGAAGTAAAAAAGATGATATAACGTCTATAGAAAGTATAAAAGAGATAACTCCAGAGTACATAAATCTTAATGTTAAAAGTAAAGAAAAAGAAGATGCAATTTATAATATGGGATATAAGGATTTGATAGTTGAAGTATTTAAAAGTATAGATAATGATGATAGAAAAGAAGTTCAATATAATGTAACTAATAATCAATTTATGATGCAAGTTTAAATAATTCTAAATACTAAAAGAGCAACCTTAAATTATTAAATTTAAAGTTGCTTTTTTATATATTTAGAATTATTTACATTTAAAGCTTGAACAATATGTTTCAGAGTATAAATTAGCTCTACCAACATTTGAAGTTACTGCTATATCATTTAAAGCACATATATTTCCTGCATTATAAGCACAAGTTTTAACATTACATCCAATTATGTTGCAAGGTCCATCGTTATTAGTGTTATTAGTTAATGTACTATATGTAGATTGATCTAAAAATGAGCTACAGCAAGTATGATTACTTGTACGAGCTTTCTTTCCATTTACAGAAATTTTATTTGCATAACATATACCACTGTCGTTATGAGAACAGTTAATTACATTACATCCAATTCTAGCCATTATATTACCTCCTAACAATTATTACTCATTAAGAAGTATTGCCAAATTAATAAAAAATATATCATTAAAAAGTAAAATAGCTATCCTATATTTTGTCTAAGTAAAAATTTGTAAACAAAATTATAGGTAGCTAATATAAAATAAGTTTAAATAGAATTAGTTAATTATCGTACTGAAATAGCTTATTGAAGATATCTTCGTCCATTAAAGCTTTTGCGACTAACTTAGATGAAGATGGATATGATTTTAGAAGTGGTAAAATTTCAAATAATTCATCTTCGTAACTTGAAAAAGTCAATATTTCATTATTTAAAACCTTTTTAGAAAAACTATCCGTAAAATCTTTTATTTTTAAGAAATCTTCAAGTGTAAGCTCACAAAAAACAGATGCTTTATGTTGAGGTTGTTTTAAAAATAATATATTTTGTTTAAACTCTAAAAACTCAATTTTATTATAAATTGTTTTTATATATGGTGAGTCCAAGAAACCACCTCCTTAAAAATTAAACTCTAGATGATACCTTATAATATGCATAATTAATTTAAATGGAAACAAAAATATTTATATAGTATTACTAATTTTTCCTTTTATGTATAAAAAAGTATCATGTGGACAAAATTCTTAATAAAAGGAGGTATGATAAATGTTCGAAGAAAAAAAATCGTTTCCTTGGAAAATACCAGCTTTAGTTTTAGTCTGCGTATTGGTATTAAGCAGTGGAATTTATATAGGTGTAAAATCAAGAAAAGCTAACACATCACCAACTAGCCAATTAACAACTAAAGAATCAAATGGTACAGAGAAAACAACTGAAGCTTTTGGATTAAATAAAAACTGTGAAATATGGGTACAGACAGTTTCTAATGATAGTGATTCAAAGTCATCACCTGTTATGATTGGAACAGTTCCAGATGAATTACTAGACAAATCTGAATCTGAAATAATATCATACTTTGAAGATAAGTATCCAAATAGAGAGGTTGAAAGTATAAGCAAATATGAAATAGTCTTAAAAGAAGGACAAGATGTATCATATGATGTAACTAAAGCCAATAAATATTCAGTTGAAAGTAATAGTGGATATGTAGGAATTTATAAGTATGATAAAGATGGTAAGAAATCTTTAGTAGAAGAAACTGAGATAGATGTAGATGCATTACCAAGAACAGTACAAGATGAATTACAACAAGGTATAGTAGTTAACTCACAAGATGAAGCATATACAAAACTAGAGGATATGAGCAGTTAAATATAAATAGATATTCTTATAGGAGGAGATTTTTGATATCCAAACTAAAGAATATCTATTTTTTTATGATATAATATAAGAACATCAGTTTTAATGAGAGAGATTAGGAGATAATATTTAATCATGATAATACTAGGAATAGATCCAGGTATAGCAATAGTAGGTTATGGAATAATAGAATATAAAAATAATAAGTTCAGAGTTATAGACTATGGTGCTGTAACAACTCCTGCTGGCATGGATATGCTAAAAAGGTTAGAACTTGTTTATAAAGGAATTGATATTCTTATAAAGAAGTACAATATAGATGAAGTTGGAATAGAAGAACTATTTTTCAATAAAAACGTAAAAACAGCAATTACAGTAGCTCAGGCAAGAGGAGTCACTATGCTTGCTTGTGCACATAATGGAAAGCCAGTATACGAATATACACCTCTTCAAGTAAAACAAGGGGTTGTAGGTTATGGTAGAGCTCAAAAGGCTCAGGTACAACAAATGGTAACATCATTTTTAAATTTAAAAGCAGTACCTAAGCCAGATGACGTAGCAGATGCATTAGCAGTTGCAATATGTCATGCTCATGCAAATAGACTAGAAAAAACGCTAAAAAACATAGGGGGCAAGTATGTATAGTTATATAAAAGGAACAATAGAAGAACTTTACTTAGATCATATAGTAATAGATAATAATAATATTGGATATAGAATAAACGTATCATCAAACACATTAAAGGATTTACAATTAGGAAATATGGCTAAAATATATACTAAGTTAATTGTAAGAGAAGATGATATGAGCTTATGTGGTTTTTCTACAAAAGAAGAGCTAGAAATGTTTGAACTATTAACATCTGTATCAAAAATAGGACCTAAAGTAGGTCTTGGAATATTATCCTTCGCATCTCCACGACAACTAGGTGCTTATATAGTAAGTGAGGACATAGCAAAAATGTCAAAAGCACCAGGTGTTGGGAAAAAAACAGCGGAAAGAATAATCTTAGAATTAAAAGATAAAATAGATAAACAAAACATAGAGTTTGAACCAACATTATTATCTCAAGCGCCAATAGCAGTATCACAAGATGAAGCAGTAGATGCTTTAGTAGCACTTGGATACTCATCTCAAGAAGCAAAAGAAGCAGTAGAAAAATGCAAAAAAAGTGGTCTAAATACGGAAGATATAATAAAGAAATCTTTATCATATCTAATGAGTCAAAGCTTAAGATAATAGATTAAAATTATCAAAGGTAAAAAAGCACCTTCGGTAAAACCATAAAATAAATAATTGAATAGTATAAATATAATTATTTGTATATACTTTGAAAATAAAAATTTGAGGTCAAAACAGAGGCCTAACGGCCAGAATAAAAAGCAAAAACAAAGAAAAAACCCACACAAAACAAAAATTGATAATTAATCAGTAAATTAATAACTAATACAATTATTATAAATTTGTAGTAAGGGGACCTCAAAATTTATCTCGGTACTTATGGGGTAGATAGGGGAAAGAGAAAAATGTAAGTCATTTGCAAGACGCTTTTTGTCTTGCATGCCTTATATTTTACTCGTCCCCTATCTACCCCAGGTTACCCGAAAAAAAGAAAGGGGAAAACAATGTTTGAAGATGAAGATAGGATAATAACATCATCGATGCAACACGAAGATGTTGATATAGAAAATAGTTTAAGACCAAAATCATTATCAGATTATCTAGGTCAAGAAAAAGCAAAAGAACAGCTATCTATATTCATAGAAGCAGCAAAAAGTAGAAACGAACCCTTAGACCACGTATTATTATACGGACCACCAGGGCTTGGAAAAACTACTTTATCAAGCATAATTGCTAACGAAATGGGTGTTAGCTTAAGAATAACTTCAGGACCAGCCATTGAAAGAGCAGGAGACCTAGCAGCAATACTTACAAACTTAAATGAAAATGACGTACTATTTATAGATGAAATACACCGTATAAATAGAAGTGTAGAAGAAGTTTTATATCCAGCTATGGAAGATTATTGTTTGGATATAATTATAGGTAAAGGTCCTTCAGCAAGAAGTATAAGACTTGATTTACCTAAATTTACACTAATCGGTGCTACAACAAGAGCTGGTATGCTTACAAATCCACTAAGAGATAGATTTGGAGTAATATGCAAGCTTGACTACTATACTGTAGACGAATTAGCTCAAATTGTTATGAGATCAGCTGAAATATTAGGTGCTGAGATACAAATTGGTGGAGCTACAGAAATAGCAAGGCGTTCAAGAGGAACACCAAGAATTGCAAATAGATTGTTAAAAAGAGTTAGAGACTATGCTCAAGTAAGAGCAGATGGAAATATAACTGATGAGGTTGCTCACAAAGCTTTAGAACTTTTAGGAGTAGATAGTTTAGGTCTAGATTATGTGGATGAAAAGCTACTTAGAACGATAATTGAAAAGTTTAGAGGAGGACCAGTTGGTTTAGATACACTAGCTGCATCTATTGGTGAAGATAGAAATACAATAGAAGATGTTTATGAGCCGTACTTACTTCAATTAGGATTTATAAATAGAGGTCCTAGAGGAAGAATAGCTATGCCTTTAGCTTATGAGCATCTTAATATAGAAATGCCTAAGAAGTAATTTTATCAAAGAATGCAAATATCATAGAAAAAAGTTAAATTCTTTGATATTATAAATAGTATAATTTTTGAAAGGAAGTTTATTAACATTGAAGACAAGCGACTTTTATTTTGATTTACCAGACGAGTTAATTGCTCAAGTTCCAATATTAGATAGATCAAGTTCTAAGCTAATGGTACTAGATAAAGAAACTGGTAAAATAGAGCATAAGATATTTAAAAATGTAATAGACTATTTAAATCCAGGAGATTGTTTAGTATTAAATGATACTAGAGTTATACCTGCAAGATTAATAGGCGAAAAGGTTGATACTGGAGGAAAAATAGAATTTTTATTACTAAAGAGACATGAAGATGATACATGGGAATCTTTAGTTAAACCAGGAAAGAGAGCTAAAGTAGGAACTAAGTTTTCTTTTGGAAATGGAAAATTAATAGGAGAAGTTGTTGGTTTAGGTCCAGAAGGTTCTAGAATAGTAAAATTCCATTATGAAGGAATTTTCGAAGAAGTTTTAGATGAATTAGGAAATATGCCTCTTCCACCATATATAACAGAAAGATTAGAAGAAAGAGAAAGATACCAAACTGTTTATTCTAAACATAATGGATCTGCAGCTGCACCAACAGCAGGACTTCACTTTACAGAAGAGTTATTACAAAAGATAAAAGATAAGGGTGTTGATATTGCCTTTGTAACATTACATGTAGGATTAGGTACATTTAGACCAGTTAAGGTTGATGATGTATTAGAACATGAAATGCATTCGGAATATTATGTGGTAACTAAAGAAGCAGCTGACAAAATAAATAAAGCTAAAGAAAATGGTAATAACGTTATTTGTGTAGGAACTACAAGTTCAAGAACTGTAGAATCAGTTGCAACTGATGATAACAGGGTTAAAGAAGGTAGTGGATGGACTAGTATATTTATATACCCAGGTTATAAATTTAAAGTAGTTGATAAGCTTATAACTAATTTCCATTTACCTGAGTCTACACTTATAATGTTAGTCAGTGCATTAGCTGGAAAAGAAAACGTACTTAATGCATATAATGTAGCAGTACAAGAAAAGTATAGATTTTTCAGTTTTGGAGATGCAATGATAATTAAATAGGGGGACAAAATGAAAAATAGTATAGATAAAAGCAATTTATCTCTTAGAATAGCATATGTATTTGAATCTATTCTTGCCATGGTTTGTTTGCTTGCAATATTTTTAGGAACAATTGACGTATTAAGAATGATTTGGGATGCTTATATAGTTAACTTCCAAACGCCAGTTGATTACACTGAACTAAACAGTTTATTGGGGCAAATATTACTTCTAGTCATAGGAGTAGAGTTAGTAGTAATGCTATCTCTTCACTTACCAGGTGCATTATTAGAAGTTCTTTTATATGCTATAGCAAGAAAATTACTTTTATTACCAAAAACTGCAGGTATGGGAGATTTACTATTAGGTATAATTTCTATAGCAGGACTATTTGCTATTAGAAAATACTTATTAACAAATGATAATAGCACAATGAATGTGACAAGTATACATTACGATGAAGAAGAGGAACATGACGTAAAAGAATAATAAAGTACCTCTTATTCAAAGACTGAAATAAGGAGAGACAAAATGAGCGCAATAAGATACGAACTTATAAAAACTTGTAAGCAAAGTGGAGCAAGACTTGGTAGACTTCATACTCCACACGGTGTAATAGAAACACCAATATTTATGCCTGTTGGAACTCAAGCAACAGTAAAATCAATGACACCAGAAGAATTAAAAGAAATAGGATCTCAAATAATATTAAGTAATACTTATCACTTATATATGAGACCAGGACATGAGTTAATAAAAGAAGCAGGAGGACTTCATAAGTTTATGAACTGGGATAAGCCAATACTTACAGATAGTGGTGGATTCCAAGTATTTAGTTTAGGGCCACTTAGAAAAATAACTGAAGAAGGTGTTCACTTTAGATCTCATTTAGATGGTTCAAAACATTTTATAAGTCCAGAAAAAGCTATGGAAATACAAAATGCTTTAGGATCAGATATAATGATGGCATTTGATGAATGTGCACCATATCCAGCTGATAGAGATTACGTAAAGAAATCTTTAGAAAGAACTACTAGATGGCTACACAGATGTAAAGAAGCTCATAAAAATACAGAAAACCAAGCATTATTTGGTATAATCCAAGGTGGTATGTATAAAGACCTAAGAGAGCAATCAGCTAAAGAAGTATTAGCTGTTGACTTACCTGGGTATGCAATAGGAGGTCTTTCAGTTGGAGAACCTAAGCATTTAATGTATGAAGTATTAGAATATACTACACCTTTAATGCCAGTTGATAAACCAAGATACCTAATGGGTGTTGGTTCACCTGATGACTTAATTGAAGGAGTTATAAGAGGAGTAGATATGTTTGACTGCGTACTTCCAACTCGTATAGCAAGAAATGGTACTGCTATGACTAGTCAAGGTAAGGTTGTTGTTAGAAATGCAAAATATGCAAAAGACTTCACTCCACTTGATCCAGAGTGTGATTGTTACTGCTGTAAAAACTATACTAGAGCTTATATAAGACACTTAGTTAAGGCTAATGAAATACTAGCATCTAGACTTATAACTACACATAACTTACACTTCTTATTAAAATTAATGGAACAAGTAAGACAGGCAATAAGAGAAGACAGATTATTAGATTTCAGAGCGGAATTTTTCGAAAAATACGGGTATGAATTATAATCATTTTAATATATAATATTTATTATATTAGAATTTAATAAAGGAGATGAACTAATATGCAACAATGGATAACTGTGATAATAATGTACATAGCAATATTTGCTGTATTCTATTTCCTATTTATAAGACCTCAAAAGAAGAAAGAAAACAAATTAAAAGAAATGAGAAATAACTTAGCAGTAGGAGATAAAGTTACTACTATAGGTGGTATAATAGCAAATGTTGCTAAAGTTGAAGAAGATTCAGTAATACTAGAGATAGGACCAAATAGAACTAAAGTACCATTTGAAAAATGGGCTATAGGAACTGTTGAGCCAAAAAAAGAGCAAGCTTAATAATTTGTAATTTTTAAACCTTTCCTTGAATATATATTTTCCGAGGGGAGGTTTTTTTATGGAAAAAACAAATCATGTTTTAAAAGGTTTAGGATATTCTTACATATTAACTCTAATAGTACTTTTACTATATAATTTAGTTCTAACATTTACAACTGTATCAGGGAATACAATTGCAATGGTAACTGCATTTATAACAACTGCATCAGCTGCATTTGGAGGCTTTTATACTTCTCAACATATAAAGGAAAAAGGACTTATATATGGGTTAATAGTAGGTTTAATGTACATAGTGTGTCTTATAATGATAGTTTATCTAGCTCAAGAGAATTTTACTTTTGATATTGACATGCTATATAAGACAGTATTTACTACACTAGCTGGTGGAATAGGTGGCGTTTTAGGTGTTAACTTCAAATAAATTCCACAAAAGGAATAAATTGTGATATAATCTAAAAAGATTTATAACAATAGGAGGTAATTTAAGATGGAAAAGAAACATGTAAAAACTTTATCTCAAGCTACATTAAAAAACAGTGCTGCTAAAGGTGGATGTGGAGAATGTCAAACATCTTGTCAATCAGCTTGTAAAACTTCTTGTACAGTAGCTAACCAAGAGTGCGAAAGATAGTAGAGTAATTATTATTGGACGTAGGCCGCGGGGATGCCATGAACGTGAATTTACCACTCAATCAAGCCAAAGTGCGGCTTGAAAATGAGTTGTAAATTTCACATTTCATGTCACCCCGCTAGGGCGTTCGACCAATTATAAATTTTACTTTTATGAATAAGAAGAGAAGAGTGGAGTTATCAATATTTGATAACTCTTTTTCATTATTGATTAGCTTTTGTAGAAGATATATAATAGGTATTGGTGTTTAGTAACATTAGAGGGAAAATGTGTTGATATATAGATTGAAATGGTTTTGATAATTGAGTGTTGATATTTTACATATAAATTAAAAAGACTAGTATTATTTTTTAGGAGGAGTTTGTGTATGAGTATGATACATAAGTTTTCAATGAACGGATATAATATCGTTCTTGATGTAAATGGTGGAGCAGTTCATGTTTTAGATGATGTTGCTTACAGAGTGTTAGATTTTTATAAAGATAAGTCTAGAGAAGAGATAGTTGAAGCTTTAAAGGATGAATATAGTGCTGAGCAAGTTTTAGAGTCTTGCGATGAAATTGCTAACTTAGAAGAAGAAGGTCTTTTATATACTGAGGAAGTATACAGTACTCATCCTAGCTTTGTTGATAGAAAGAAAGTTGTTAAAGCTATGTGCTTACATGTTGCTCATGATTGTAACTTAAAGTGTAAATACTGCTTTGCAGCTCAAGGTGATTTCGGTGGAGCTAAGGAAATGATGAGCTTTGAGGTTGGTAAAAAGGCAATAGATTACTTAATAGCTAACTCAGGTAATAGAAGAAACTTAGAGATAGATTTCTTCGGTGGAGAGCCTTTAATGAACTTTGATGTAGTTAAGCAATTAGTTGATTACGGAAGAAGCGTTGAAAAGGAACATGGAAAAAATATAAGATTTACTATAACTACTAATGGTATTTTATTAGATGATGAAAAAATAAAATATATAAATGAAAACATGCATAATGCAGTTTTAAGTTTAGATGGTAGAAAATCTGTAAATGATAATATGAGACCTACTTTAAACGATAAAGGAAGTCATGATGTAATATTACCTAAATTTAAAAAGCTTGTAGATGAAAGACCAAAGGATAAGTACTACTATATAAGAGGTACTTTCACTAGAGAAAACTTAGATTTTTCTGAGGATGTTATGTACTTTGCAGAACAAGGATTCAAGTTAACTTCAATAGAACCTGTTGTTGGTGATGAATCTAATCCATATGCTTTAAGAGAAGAAGATTTACCAAAGGTATTTGAAGAGTATGAAAAGTTAGCTGTTGAGTACGCTGATATGCAAGTTAAAGGTGATGATTTTAAATTCTTCCACTTTATAGTTGATTTAAATCAAGGTCCTTGTGTAATAAAGAGAATAACAGGATGTGGAGCAGGTAATGAGTACTTAGCTATAACTCCAAACGGAGATATATTCCCATGTCACCAATTTGTTGGAAATGATGAGTATAAATTAGCTAATATAATGGATGAAGAAGTAGTTCTTCCACTAGATATAACTAATAAGTTTAGAAATGCTCATGTTTACAGCAAAGAAGAATGTATGAATTGCTGGAATAAGTTCTATTGTTCTGGTGGATGTCATGCAAATGCTATGAACTTCAATGGTGATGTTATGAAGCCATATGAACTTGGATGTGAAATGCAAAAGAAACGTACTGAGTGTTCTATAATGATACAAGCAAAGAAAATGTTAGAAGGGAAGTAATAACCCATGATAAAAGCATTCAATGGAATTGAACCTAATATTGATGAGTCTGTTTTTGTAGCAGGAAGTGCTGATATAATAGGAGATGTTACAATAAGTAAAAATGCGAGTATATGGTACAATGCTGTTATTAGAGGTGATGAACAACCGATAACTATTGGAGAAAATACAAATATCCAAGATGGTTCAGTTGTTCATACTGGATATAATGAACCTACACGAATTGGAAACAATGTTACAGTAGGCCACAAAGCATTAGTTCATGGATGTAAAATTGGAGATAATACTTTAATTGGTATGGGAGCTATAGTTTTAGATGGTGCTGAAGTTGGTGAATTTACTTTACTTGGTGCAGGAAGTTTAGTTCCTCCAGGTAAGAAAATTCCATCTGGTGTACTTGCTATGGGTTCTCCTGCTAAAGTTATTAGAGAACTTTCTGATGAAGAAAAAGAAAATTTAATACAATCATCAAAAAATTATGTAGAAACTGCTAAAAAGCATAAATAAAATTACATGGCTATCTAGAGTTGGGATATGTTCGTACCAAGTCGGGCTGGCGGAATATATATTTTTTAGTCATGCAGCTGGAGTAATGCTGCGAATGACTAAAAAATATACATTTCCATCTTGCCCTGGGTATGAACATATTAACTCATAGATAGCTTTTTTAATTTTATTTTAATTTTTTTATCATTTTTATTGTGGGGGAAATGAGGTAAAAATATATAAAATGTGGGAATAATAGAAATTATTGATTAAAATAAATTGTGTATTTCTTTATAGTAGTATATAAATAATGTATAGAGGTTAGAGATTTGCAAAGAACGGGTAATCTTAGGAGTGATGGTCATGAAGGTGAGTTATAAGAATATAAAACGATATAAGGAAATTTTACATATACTTATAAAATATGGGTTTAGTTTTGCTGTTGAGAAGCTTAATATGGAGCAGGTTGCTTATAGGATTCCTATGACTAAGCCAAGTGAAGAAATAATTAATATGACTACAGGGGAGCGAATACGAAAGGCTTTTGAAGAATTAGGTCCTACTTATGTTAAGCTTGGTCAAATTTTAAGTACGAGAAGTGATATATTTGACCAAGATGTTATAGATGAGTTGAGTAAACTTAGAGATAATGTTGAAGTGTTTAGTACTGATATAGCTAAGGAGATTTTTATATCAGATACAGGTCTTAAGATAGAGGATGTATTTAAGGATTTTAATTATACTCCTATAGCAGCGGCATCTATAGGACAGGCTTATGAAGGAAAATTATACTCTGGTGAAGAGGTAATTGTAAAAATACAAAGACCTAATATAGAACAAACTATAAAATCTGATTTAGAAATACTTCAAAGTGGAGCTAGTATATTAAATGATATAGTAAAAGATAATGAAACAAACTTTGAAAAAATATTAGAAGAGTTTAAAATTCAATTACTCAGAGAGCTGGATTATAATTTTGAAGCTATAAATGCTATAAAGTTTTATGATATATTCAAAAATAGCGATGAGGTTTATATACCTAAGATATATAGTGAGTATACAACTAAAAGAGTTTTAGTTATGGAAAAAATTATAGGTATAAAATTAAGTGATATAAGTACAATAAAAAGTTTTGGATGGGATACTAAGAAAATAAGCGATATAGGCGTTAGGTCATTGTTTAAGCAAGTTTTTGAATATGGATTTTTCCATGCAGACCCACATCCAGGTAATATATTTGTATTAGGTAATAACTGCATATCTTATATTGATTTTGGTATGATTGGTCTTATTGATAAAAAAACATTAAATTCTTTAAATGGAATAGTTTTAGCAGTTGTAAATAGGAATGTTGATAAGATTTTATTTTTATTTGAAGAAATGGGAATTATAAAGTCCACGGTAGATAAGGATTCAATTCGATTAGACTTACTTTATTTACTTCATTATTATTATGATATACCTTTAGAGAAGATAAGTTTATCTGAAATACTTAATGAAGTATTTAGATTCTTTAGAAAATATAATATAAGTATGCCATCAGAGTTTTCTATATTGGCAAAAACAGTTATAACTTTAGAAGGTACAGCAAGAGAGCTTAATCCTAATTTTACAGTTGAGGTAATTGGAAAAGAATTTATAAGTTATTATTATAAACATATATTAAATCCTAAAGAAATTTTAAGTAGCTCAAAAAATATTATGGAAGAAGCTTATATGGATTTAAAGCATATTCCAAAACAATTAAGAGTTATACTTAAAAACATAGAAAGAAATAATACTAAAATTCACATAGATGATATAAAAGCTCCAAAGTTAGAAGAACAGTTAAATGATTTGACTACTAATATTTCATTAAGCTTAGTACTGGCATCATTAGTAGTTGGATCCTCACTTATAATAGCATCTCCTAATATAGAGCAAAACATATGGGTTAGATATCTTGCAATAGCAGGTTTTATTGTTTCATTTATAGTAGGGTTAACTTTAGTAATAACTTTATTTAAGACAAAGTACAAGCGAAAGTAGAGGTGAGAAATTTGATATTTAATAAAAAATGGACGTTAAAACATAAAGGGAAAGTAGAAAAAGATGAATTAAGTGAAAAAATAAAAATTTCTCCGGAAATTAGTCAGATATTAAAGAATAGAGGTATAGAAGACGAAAAAGATTCAGAAATATTTATGAATCCTTCTTTAGATTACTTAAGAGATCCTTTTTTAATGAAAGATATGAAAAAATCTGTAGAAAGAATTCAAAAAGCTATAGAAAATAAAGAAAATATATTTATTTATGGAGATTATGATGTAGATGGAGTTTCATCAACTTCTATTCTTTATTTATACTTTGATTCTATAAATTATCCAGTAAGCTATTACATACCAAATAGACTAGAAGAAGGATATGGAATAAATGAGGAAGCTATAAGAAAAATTCATGAACAAGGTTGTAACTTAATAATAAGTGTAGACTGTGGTATAACATCAGTTAAAGAAGTTGATATTGCAAATGAACTTGGAATTGATGTGATAATAACTGACCATCATGAATGTCAAAGTGAAATACCAAATGCCTTTGCAGTTATAAATCCAAAGCAAGAAGATTGTCATTATCCATTTGACATGCTTTGTGGTTGTGGGGTTGCATTTAAATTAATACAAGCTTTAACACCTCCAGACGTATTTAAAGAAAGTATGTATGACTATCTAGAGATAACAACTTTAGCAACTATTTGTGATATAGTTCCTTTAGTAGATGAAAATAGAATAATAGTAAAAAATGGTTTAAAACTAATGAAAGAGGGGAAAAATCTAGGATTAAGAGAACTTATAAAAATATGTGGAGTTGATACTGAAAAAATAGGATCATCACATATAGGATTCTCTATAGGTCCAAGAATAAATGCCTCTGGAAGATTAGGATACTCATATTTAGGAGTTCAATTATTTACAACAAAAAGTGAATATGAAGCTAATGAAATAGCTAGAACATTAGAAGAAAAGAATAATGAAAGACAAATGATAGAAGCTAAAATGTATCATGAAGCTGAAGAAATAATAAAATCTAATGAAAGATATGAAAATGATAAGGTTTTAGTAATTGCAAATGAACACTGGCAGCATGGAATCATAGGAATAGTAGCATCTAAGCTTACGGAAAAATATTACAAGCCAACTATACTTTTAACTATTGAAGATGGTAGGGCTTCAGGATCAGCAAGATCTATAAAAGGATTTAGTATATTTGATGCACTTATGAGCTGTAAAGATTTATTAGAAAAGTTTGGTGGTCATGAACAAGCAGCAGGTCTTTCTTTAGATGCTAGTAATGTAGATACATTAAGAGATGAAGTTAATAAAATTGCAGATTATAACTTAACTTTTGAAGATATGATTGAAAATATAAAAGTTGAATTTGAATTAGAAGAAGATAAAGTGAGTTTAGATTTAGTAGACGAATTACATAAATTAGAACCATTTGGTTTAAGTAATCCAAGTCCTAGATTTATAATGAGAAATTTAGTTTTAGATGATATATTTACTTTAGGTAAGAACAAGCAACATTTAAAATTAAATGTATATAATGAAAATACATATGAGTGTATAGGATTTAATAGGGCTCATTTAAAAGCGAACTTTAACCCTGGAGATAAAGTAGATTTACTATTCCAATTAGATGAAAATAACTATATGGGTAACAGAACTGTTCAGCTTTTACTTAAAGATATGAGGCTTAGTCACCCTAAAAATGCTATGAAAGATAAACTTTCTTTAAAATTATTTTCAAAAATAGTTCCAAATAGTCAAAATAACTTGTATACTATTAATTCTGGTGATGAAAACTTAATAATCACAAATATAAATGGGCAACATATAATGGATGGTAGCGAAGATATAAATATATTTGATTACTTAGTAGAAGATACATTAGTTATAGCAAATACTGTAAATGGTTTTTACAGGGCTATATCAGATATGTCTCTTTTAGAAGAAGAATTTGACATCAATTATCGTGAAAATACTATAAATACAGCCAAATTACAACTTATATTTTCACCAAATATTGATAAAATAGATGTAAAAAGATATAATAATATTGTTCTTTATGATTATTTATATGACAGTAAGGAATATTCGTATCTAAATGAAAATAAAAATGAATGTTGTCATGTAATTAAATATTACAATGAAACAGACCAATTATATTTAAAAAATATTATAAATAACATCATTCCAGAAAGAGAAGAGTTTATAGTAGTATATAAGTTAGCTCTAGTAAATAAGTCTTTCGAATTAGACATGTTAGACATTAGAAAAACATTTAATATAATGCCAATTAAGTTATTTACAATTTTAAATGTTTTTAAAGAATTATCATTATTAGATTTTAGTTTAGACTATGACAGCAATATAATGTCTATAAACTTATTAGAAAAGCCAAACAAAAAATTAAATCTAGATGAAAGTATTATACTTAAAAATCTTAAAGATTTAAGAGCAGAATATTTAAAGAGCTATTAGGAGGTATTCCAAAATGGATTTAAAAAAAGTAGTAAGAGAAATTGAAGATTTTCCAATCCCAGGTATAAGTTTCAAAGATATAACAACGTTATTACAAGATGGAAGGGCGTTTAAGTATTCAATAGACGCTATAATAGAAGATTTAAAAGATAAAAATGTAGATGTAATAGTTGGACCGGAAGCAAGAGGATTTTTAATGGGAACACCAGTTGCATACGGATTAGGAATAGGGTTTGTTCCAGTTAGAAAACCAGGAAAGTTACCAGCTGAAGTTGAAAGCTATGATTATGGTTTAGAATACGGAAAAGATACTTTAGAAATACATAAAGATGCTATAAAGCCAGGTCAAAGAGTAGCAATAGTTGATGATTTATTAGCTACAGGAGGTACTATGGAAGCTGCAGCTAAACTTATAGAACGTTTAGGTGGAGAAGTAGTATCAATGCAATTTTTAATCGAATTAGAAGATTTAAATGGTAAAGAATTACTATCTAAATACCATATAAATTCTTTAATAAAATACTAAGACTTTTACAATAGTTGGTACATCACCAACTATTTTAATATATATTAAATTTCGTACTTAAAATAGGTGGTATTATGCATGACAAAGAACTACAAGAATTAGTGGAACAAATAAAAAGTTATGCTCCAAGTGCAAATGTGGAGCTAGTAGAAAAAGCGTATTACTTTGGGAAAAAAGCTCACGAAGGGCAATTTAGAAAATCTGGGGAACCTTACTTTATACATCCAATAGCAGTAGCAAATATTTTGGCTTCAATGGAATTAGATATAGAAACAATAGCAGCGGGACTTTTACATGATGTAGTAGAAGATACTGAATATACTTATGAAGATATTGAAAGAGAATTTAGTAAAGAAGTTGCAGATTTAGTTGATGGAGTAACAAAATTAGGACAAATAAAATATCAATCTAAAGAAGAAACACAAGCAGAAAACTTAAGAAAAATGTTTCTAGCTATGGCAAAAGATATAAGAGTAATTCTTATAAAACTTGCTGATAGATTACATAACATGAGAACACTAAAATTTATGTCTCCAGAAAAAGCAAAATCTAAGGCTAAGGAAACATTAGAAATTTACGGTGGAATAGCTCATAGATTAGGGATATCTAAAATAAAGTGGGAGTTAGAAGACTTAGCTTTAAGATATATAGATCCAGATGGATACTATGATTTAGTTGAAAAAGTAGCAACAAAAAGAAGTCAAAGAGAAGCTTATATAGAGCAAATAGTTGAATTATTAGACAAAAAGTTTGCAGAAGTACATATACATTGTGATGTGTATGGAAGACCAAAACATTTCTATAGTATTTATAGAAAGATGAGCAATAAACATAAGAGCTTTGAAGAAATATTTGATTTAACAGCAGTTAGAATAATAGTTGATACTGTAAAGGATTGTTATGCTGTTCTTGGAATGGTGCATACATTATGGAAGCCAATGCCAGGGCGTTTTAAAGATTATATAGCAATGCCTAAGCCTAATATGTATCAATCTCTTCATACAACTGTTATAGGACCTAATGGAGAACCTGTAGAAATACAAATAAGAACTATGGAAATGCATAGAATAGCAGAGTATGGTATTGCAGCTCACTGGAAATATAAAGAGGGTAAAACTAACTTAAAAGAAAGTAACGTAGAAGAAAAGCTTCAATGGTTAAGACAAATGATGGAGTGGGAAAAAGATTTAAAAGACCCACACGAATTTTTGGATGCATTAAAAGAAGATGTATTTAATAGCCAAGTTTATGTATTTACTCCAAAAGGAGATGTAGTAGAAATGCCTGCAGGAGCTACTCCAATTGACTTTGCATACAGGGTTCACACAAATGTAGGTAATAAGTGTGTAGGGGCTAAAATAGATGGAAGAATAGTACCGATAGACTATCAACTTCAAAATGGTAATATAGTAGAAATATTAACTTCTTCAAATTCAAATGGACCAAGTAGAGACTGGTTAAGCATTGTCAAAACTCCAAATGCGAAAAGTAGAATTAGACAATGGTTTAAGAAAGAAAGAAGAGAAGAGAATATTGAAAGAGGTTCTGAACTTTTAGAGAAGGAATTTAAAAAGTACAGTTTACCATTAAAAGATCCAGCACTTGAGAAATATATGATTCAAATAGCAAAAAAATTAAATCAACCAAGCGTAGAAGATTTAATAGCTACTATTGGATATGGTGGAATAATGGTATCTCAAGTTGTTCCTAAAATAAGAGATTATTATATAAAAGAAATTAAGAAACAACAAAAAGATGCTAGTAAGCTAAAAGAAGAAGAATTCGAAAAGCATAATTTAAGTGATGCAGAATATAAAAAGAAAAGAAAGAAAAATAATTGCCAAGGCGTAATAGTTGAAGGCTTAGATAATATATTAATTAGATTTGCTAAGTGTTGTAATCCACTTCCAGGAGATGAAATCATAGGATATATAACTAAAGGAAGAGGTGTTGCAATTCACAGAAAAGACTGTTTAAATGCTCAACAAGAAAGCGAATTATTTAAAAATAGATTAATAAATGTATCATGGGCTAATGCTGAAAGTGGAAAATTTGAAGGTGAAGTTCAAATTAAAGCAGCTGACAGAAGAGGTATTATAAATGATATAACTCATACTGTAGCAGTAGAAAAAATAGGGCTAAATGGTATAAATGCTAGAAAAAGTAAAGATGAAGTTGTTAATATAAACTTATTAATAGAAGTTAATAATATAAAAGACTTAGATGCATTAATGAAGAAGATAAAAGCAATTCCAGGTGTTGAGGAAGTATATAGAGTGCATAATTAGGAGGAAGTTAAATGAGAGCAGTAGTACAAAAAGTAACTTCGTCTAAAGTAACTGTAGATGGAGAAATAACTGGTGAAATAGGTCAAGGATTATTAGTATTATTAGGTGTAACTCATGAAGATACATCTAAAGATGTAGACTATATGATAGACAAAACTTTAAACTTAAGAATTTTTGAAGATGAAGAAGGTAAAATGAACTTATCTTTAAAAGATATAGGTGGAGAATTACTAGTAGTTTCTCAATTTACTTTATATGGCGATTGTAGAAAAGGAAGAAGACCAAGTTTCTCAACAGCTGCGAAACCAGAAGCTGCTAATGAGCTATATGAAGAATATGTAGCTAAAGCAAGAGCTGAAGGTATAAAAGTGGGAACTGGAAAGTTCAGATCACATATGATGGTTGACCTAACTAATGATGGACCAGTAACTATGTTATTAGATTCAACTAAAACTTTCTAGGGGGCGATTTGAATATGATAATAGAAACAATTGAAGATAGATTTATGGGTGAAAACACATACTTATTAGGTGATGAAAAAACTAAAAAATGTGTAATAATAGACCCAGGAGCAAGTCTTGTAGATATATTAGCAGCAGTAAAGTTAAGAAATCTTACTGTTGAATATATAGTATTAACTCATGGACATGCAGACCATATAGGAAATGTTAAAAAGTTAAAAGCAGAAACAAATGCAAAAATAGTAGCTCATGAAAATGAAAGAGAGCTTTTAATAGACAGAAAGAAAAATCTAAGCGTTAGATTCCCATGTGGACCACAAGAATTTGATGCGGATATATATGTTAAGGACAAGGAAAGATTAGAAGTAGGTGAACTTAGACTTACATTTATTCATACACCAGGACATACACCAGGTGGGATGTGTATAAAAGTAGGAAATCATATGTTTACAGGAGACACACTATTCGCAGGAAGCATCGGAAGAACTGATTTTTATGGTGGAGACTTTAAACAAATGACTAAGTCACTAAATAAACTAGCTAATCAAGACGGAAATATTACTATATATCCAGGTCATGGGCCTACATCAACTATTGAAAGAGAAAAACTTACTAATCCTTACATGAATTAGTTTATCTAACCGGTGGGGGCTAGGGGAATATAAGTTTTGACCCATACAAGACAAAAACCGTCTTGCTAATGGGTGCAAAACTTACATTTCCCCTGCCCCTCACCTAGATATAAGGATGAATAGTTTTGGGGAAGAGGCGTAGATAAGGAGACGGTATTTATGTTAAATGTGATTTTAAAAGGTCATGATTTTAAATATGAAGTTGCTGAATTAATAAAGTTATTTACTACTCAGTTTAATTTTGTTGATAATAAGCAAGTAGGTATGACTTTAGAAAATAGTGTTGTTTATTATAATGATAAAGTATTTTCTAAAACTGTATATCTTGAAAATTATCAAGTTATTTATGACTCTTTAGACCATAGAAGTATAGAAGGTTTATCAGAACAAGAAGTTAAAAAAGTGACTAAAGAAACTATAAAAAGAAGCATGTATAATGTTTTAATGAAGAAGTTTAAGTCTTATGTTCCTTGGGGAATACTTACAGGTATAAGACCTGTTAAGATAGTTCACACTCTTCTTGATAAAAACTTAAGTGATGAAGAAATAAGAGAAAATTTAAAAACTAATTATTTAATTAGTGATGAAAAAATAGATTTAGCCTTAAGTATTGCTAAAAGAGAAAGAAAGTTTATTTACCCTATAGATAAAAATAAGATTTCTTTATACGTAAGTATTCCATTTTGTCCAACAAGATGTTACTACTGTTCATTCCCTGCAAATCCTTTAAAGCAATTTGGACATTTAAAGAAAAATTACCTTGAAAAGTTAATAATAGAGATAAAGGGACTTGCTAAACTTTTAGAAGAAACAAATAAGGAAATAGAAACTTTATATATAGGTGGAGGTACTCCTACAACTCTAGATGCCGAGGAAATGGATATCTTAATTAAGGCTTTATATAAAGAATTAGATTTAAGTAAAATAAAAGAATTTACAGTAGAAGCTGGTAGACCGGATACTATAAATAGAGAAATTTTAGAATGCTTAAAGAAAAACAATGTTACTAGAATCAGTATAAACCCTCAAACTATGAATCAAGAAACTTTAGATAAAATAGGTCGTGGTCATAGTGTTGAAGAAATAAAAGAAGCATTTAATTTAGCTAGAAAAATAGGATTTGATAACATAAATATGGATTTAATCCTAGGTCTTGAAGGCGAAAATGTTGAGATGGTAAGAAATACTTTAGAAGAAATCAAAAAACTATCTCCAGAAAGTTTAACTGTTCATACTTTAGCAATAAAAAGAGCCTCTAAGTTAAAAGAAAAAATGGACGAGTATGTACTTACTCAATATGAAGAAATGGTTAAGATGATTGATTTATCAATGGAATATGCAAAAGAAATGAATCTTAATCCATACTATATGTACCGTCAAAAGCAAATGCTTGGTAACTTAGAAAACATAGGATATGCTAAAGAAGGATATGAATGCATATACAATATGCAAATAATGGAAGAAAAACAAAGTAACTATGCATTAGGCGCTGGTTCTATTTCAAAGTTTGTATATGTTGATGAAGATAGAATTGAAAGAGTAGAAAACGTGAAAAACGTTGAACAATACATAGATAGAGTAGAAGAAATGATACATAGAAAGAAAGAGGAGGTCTACAAGAATGCTAACTAAAGCACCTAGAGGGACTAAGGACATAACTCCAAAAGAATCATACAAGTGGAATTATGTAGAAAATAAATTTAGAGAAATATGTGGATTATACGGATATGAAGAAATGAGAACTCCTATATTCGAGCATACAGAATTATTCAAAAGAAGTGTTGGAGACACTACTGACATAGTTCAAAAAGAGATGTACTCATTTACAGATAAAGGTGAAAGAGACATAACTTTAAAGCCAGAAGGAACAGCAGGTGTTATAAGAGCATTTATAGAAAATAAATTATACTCAGATGCTCAACCAACAAAGTTATTCTATATAACACCATGTTTTAGATATGAAAGACCACAAGCTGGTAGACAAAGACAATTCCACCAATTCGGAGTTGAAGCAATAGGAAGTGACAATCCATCTTTAGATGCAGAAGTAATAGCACTTGCTATACAGTTCTTCAATGAAGTTGGACTTAAGGACTTAGCAGTAAGTATAAATTCTGTTGGATGTCCAACATGTAGAGCAAAATACAATGAATTATTAAAATCATACTTAGATGCAAAATCAGATGTATTATGTGCTACTTGTTTAGAAAGAAAAGACAAAAACCCAATGAGAGTTATAGATTGTAAGAACCCAACTTGTAAAGAAAACTTACAAGATGTACCTTTCATGGTTGATCATTTATGTGAAGATTGTAAAGATCACTTTGGAAAATTACAAACTTACTTAACAGAAATGGATGTAAACTTTGTACTTGATAAAACTATAGTTAGAGGACTTGATTACTACAAGAAAACTGCATTTGAAATAATATCTAACGATATCGGATCTCAAAGTACAGTTTGCGGTGGAGGAAGATACGACGGACTAGTAGAGCAAATAGGTGGACCAAAAGGAACAAGTGGAATAGGATTTGGATTAGGGGTTGAAAGACTACTACTTACTATGGAAAACAACAACATAGAAATAGAAAACCCACAATCTACAGACATATACATAGTAACAATAGGAGACGAAGCAAAAACTAAAAGTTTCAGGTTACTAAAAGAATTAAGATACAACCACATAAGTGCAGATAGTGACCACTTAGACAGAAGTGTAAAAGCACAATTTAAATACTCAGACAAAATAAACTCAAGATTCACAATAGTAATAGGTGACGATGAACTAGCAAACGATAGTGCAACACTTAAAAACATGCAAACATCAGAACAAACAACAGTAAAACTAAGTGAATTAGTAGAAGAATTAAAAAATAGATTATAATTGAATAAATTGAAAATAAACCGTATACTAAATAAAGTAAACAAATAACAACCATAACAACAAAAACAAAACATAACATAACAAAAAAAGTATAAAAACGAAAGTAGTACAACAAAGACTAGCTAAACCCTAGCTACCCCAAAAATACTACCGACGCAAAATACGAAAATATAACTTAGGGTTTTGTAATCTAGTTCAGTACCTGGCGAAGGGGGTGTGAAGTCGTAAACGTAGTACCCATTCGCAAGGCGCTTTTCCCTTGCATGGGTCAAGTTACGACTCACGCCCCCAAGCCTTCGGCTGAATAAGATTAAAAAACCATTTATATCAAGAATTAAAGGAGGCCTCATGGAGACTTTAAACGGATTAAAGAGAACTCACTATTGTGGAGATTTAAGAGCCACAAACATAGGTGAAGAAGTTGTACTTATGGGATGGGTACAAAAGAAAAGAAACTTAGGTGGACTAGTATTCGTAGACCTAAGAGACAGAAGTGGATTATGCCAAATAATATTCGATACAGATGTTAACGCTGAGGCATTTTCAAAAGCAGAAAAACTAGGATCAGAATATGTAATAGCAGTAACAGGAAAAGTAAGTGAAAGATCTTCAAAGAACCCTAACTTACCAACTGGAGATATAGAAATAGTTGCAACAAGCTTAAAAGTACTTAACAAATCAGAAACTCCTCCAATCTACATAAAAGATGACGACAATGTTTCTGAAGAATTAAGATTAAAATATAGATACTTAGACTTAAGAAAGCCATCTATGCAACAAAAGTTAATGACTAGAAGTAAAATAGCTAACATAGTTAGAAATTACTTAAGTTCAAATAACTTCTTTGAAATAGAAACTCCTTTCTTAATAAAGCCAACTCCAGAAGGAGCTAGAGACTACTTAGTACCAAGTAGAGTTAACCCAGGTAAATTCTACGCATTACCACAATCACCACAATTATTCAAACAATTATTAATGGTAAGTGGTATGGATAGATACTTCCAAATAGTTAAGTGTTTCAGAGATGAAGACTTAAGAGCTGATAGACAACCTGAATTCACTCAAATAGACTGTGAAATGAGTTTTGTTGAGCAAGAAGATGTTATGGCTATAATGGAAAAAATGGTACAAGTATTATTCAAAGAAATAGTAAATGTAGATGTACAGTTACCACTTCCAGTAATGACTTATGCAGAAGCTATGGAAAGATACGGATCTGACAAGCCAGATACTAGATTTGGATATGAATTAACTAATATATCTGACTTAGTTGAAAACTGTGGATTTGGGGTATTTGCTAACGCTACAAAGCCAGGATTCAGTGTTAGAGGTATAAATGTTGAAGGTAAGGCAGAAGAGTTCTCTAAGAAGCAAATAGGTAAATTAGAAGACCATGCTAAGACTTACAAAGCAAAAGGACTTGCTTGGATGAAAGTTGGAGCTAACAGAGAAGTTACTTCTCCAATAGCTAAATTCTTCTCAGAAGAAGAATTAACTTCAATACTTGATAGAATGAATGCTAAAGAAGGCGACTTATTATTATTCGTTGCTGATAAAAATAGCGTAGTATTCGATGCTCTAGGTCAAGTTAGACTAGAAGTAGCTAGAAGATTAGATTTATTAAATAATGATGAATACAAAATGTTATGGGTAACTGAATTCCCATTATTCGAACAAGATGAAGAAACTGGAAGATTCATAGCAATGCATCACCCATTTACATCACCAATGGGCGAAGATTTAGATAAATTAGACTCTGATGATAAAGCATCTTTAAGAGCTAAAGCTTACGATATAGTAATCAATGGTTACGAAGTAGGTGGAGGAAGTGTAAGAATATTCAACCCAGATGTTCAAAGAAAGATGTTTGCTGCACTTGGAATGGATGAAGAAGAATCTGGGGAGAAGTTTGGATTCTTATTAGATGCATTCAAGTATGGAACTCCTCCTCATGCAGGTATAGCATTTGGTCTTGATAGACTTACAATGATACTTACTGGAACTACTAACATAAAAGATGTTATAGCATTCCCTAAGAATCAAAGTGCTGTTTGTCCTATGACTAATGCTCCATCTCCAGCAGAAAAAGAGCAATTACATGAACTTAACATAGAAGTTAACATAGAAGAGTAAAAAAAGAGCCTACCAAAAGCGTAGCTTTGAAGTTTGCCGGCAGGTGAGTAGCTAATGTATAATTTTATATCCATGCAACAAAAAGACGTTGCAAATGGATAATAAAATTATACATTACGCACATAATTGTCTGAACTCAAAAGTGCCGCTTTTAGGGCTCTTTTTTTATTGGGAAGAAAAATAAAAAATATAAATTAATGTAAATTAATAGAGTTTATTATTGTTTTGCATATATATTAAATAGGAGGAAATTCATATAATAATTCTTCTTAGGAGAGGATTTTTTGATTAGGGTTATGACTGTTTTTGGAACTCGACCTGAGGCTATTAAGATGGCTCCTATTGTTAAGGAGTTGGAAAGTAGAAGCGAGATAGAGAGTATAGTTTGTGTGACTGCTCAGCATAGAGAGATGCTAGATCAAGTTTTGACAACTTTTAATATAAAACCAGATTATGATTTGGATATAATGAGAAATAAGCAAAGCTTGGTAGAGATTAGTATAAGAGCTTTGGAAGGATTATATAAAATAATTAATATAGTTAAGCCCAATATAGTTTTAGTACATGGTGATACTACAACTACTTTGGTTGGAAGTCTTGCTGCTTTTTATAATAAAGTTTCTTTAGGACATGTTGAAGCGGGCCTTAGAACTTATGATAAGTATTCACCATACCCAGAAGAAATAAATAGACAAGTTACGTCTGTAATAGCAGATATGCACTTTGCACCAACTAATACAGCAAGAGATAATTTATTAAGAGAAAATAAAGATTTAAAAAATATATTTGTCACTGGAAATACTGCTATAGACGCTTTAAAAACAACAATTGATAAAAATTATACTCATCCATTACTAGACAGTATGAAAAATGATAGGATAATTTTACTTACAGCTCATAGAAGAGAGAATTTAGGTGAACCGATGAAACATATTTTTAGAGCGATAAATAAAATAACTAAAAAAATTGATGATGTTCAAGTTATTTATCCTATTCATCTAAATCCTTATGTTCAAGATATTGCAAAAGAAATTTTAGGTGATAATAAAAAGGTGCATTTGATAAAACCACTAGACGTAGTAGATTTTCATAATTTTTTAAATAAATCATATATGATTATGACTGATAGTGGTGGAATTCAAGAGGAAGCACCTTCATTAGGAAAACCAGTTTTAGTACTTAGAGATACTACAGAAAGACCAGAAGGTGTTAACGTAGGAACTCTTAGATTAACAGGAACCAAGGAAGAAGATATATATTATTTAGCAAATATGTTACTTAGTGATAAAAATGAATATGAAAAGATGTCAAAAGCTAGTAACCCATATGGAGATGGATTTGCTAGTAAGTATATAGTTGATGTTATAATTAATAGATTTTTAAATTAAAGATAGGGTATACCTTAAAATATATAATATTTTTAGGTGTACTTTATTTTTTTTTGTTATAAACATAAAAAAACATTGAATATTTGACACTAAGTAATGTAAATTATAATATGACTATATAAAATAAATTGGATAAACATAAAAAAGAGGGAATTTATGATGGTAAAGATAGGTGTTTGTGACGATATTTCATTGCAAAGAAATTTCACTGTAGAGATGATAAAAAGATATTTGAATAGTAGAAACATTGAATTTAGCATATATGAATTTTCGTCAGGTGAAGATCTAATAGAAAACTATCCAGATGGATTAGATATATTATTTTTGGATATTTTAATGGATGATATTACTGGTATGGATGCATCTAAAAAAATAAGAGAATTTGACGATAATGTAGAGATACTATTTGTAACATCAACTGTAGATTATGTTCATGAAGGATATGAAGTTAGGGCTTATAGATATATTATGAAGCCTATAAGTTATGAAACTATAGAAAAGCATTTAAAAGAATGTGTTGATAATATAATTAAAAGGAAAAATAATCATATAATTATAACTACTAAAAATAATTTAGTTAAAGTTGATTTAGATTCTATATTATATATAGAAACCTGTAAGCGAGAATTGATTATTCATGAAAAAGATAAATCGCATAGAGTGAAAATGTCTATGAAAAATATGGAGAAAATATTAAATGGAAAAAATTTTTTTAGATGTCATACTAGTTTTATTGTAAATTTGATGAAAGTTGATTCATTAAATAAAAATACTATATATATACAAGATAAAGAAGTTCCTATAAGTAAATATGCTATAAAAGAATTTAAAGTTAGTTTAGCTAATTGCTTAGGTGCAATTGTATGTTAAATGTATAAATGTGTCTAAGTTTGCACAGTTAACGACCAGTTATGCTAAAAGTCTTGAATGTAAATAAATAAAATGTTATTTTAAAACAAAGATTTTTAGGAGGCTAGTATGTTAAGTGTAAGATATAAAGATACTATTGTAAGTGTAATTGCTATTGTGAGTATGGGTATATTTATTAATAAGATAGATCAATCGATAGTATTTTTAACTTGCTATCTTCCACTAAATATTTTAGTTGGCTTAAAAAATGAAGAATGTATAGAAATACACTTTGTAAAATCTATATTTATTTTTTTGTTAACTATTTTAGCCACAGAAGTTATAGATATAGAATTTTATAAAGAATTAATATTGTTTTATACCATAATTAGTATAGTGGGAATAAATGTGCTTGCGCCTATTTATAAAAGAAATAATACTCCTAATAATTTAAGATGCATAAAAGATAAACTTATGATAGTTATATCTGTTATATATTTAGTGCTTATATTATTTAGCTTAAATTCAAATAAATTAATAGAATATATATTTTCTATAAGTAATCCTATATTAATTGTATATATAGTTTTAATAATAGAAATTGTAAGGGAAAATATAATAATAGACTAAAAAAGACAGCTTTTTGCTGTCTTTTTTTTTATCATATAAAAAAATTTTTAGCAAAATTTATACAAAAAATAATAAAATATAAGGTATTAAATTGTAGATATATAAATATATATATATAAGTATTGATATAAGTAAATTTAATTCTAGAAATAGGTAAATTGACAAAATAATAGGTGATGGTACCCTCTTATTGAAAGTAACATTTAACATAAAACCATGAATATGAAGCATATGTATATATGCCTAAATTCATGGTTTTTAGTATATAAAAAGGGGGATTTATGCGAGATTATACCGACTATAGGGGAAGCGTATTTGAAAATGAAAAAAAGTTATGGAATAAGGGAGCAACATCAAAATTAGAGTTTAATTACGATGAGCTTGAAGACTATAAAAGAGAGATTTTAAAGAATCTTATATTAAAAAATGTTAATAAAAAGAATAAAATTAAAATATTAGATATTGAAACTGGAAATGGATTTTTTGCAACTATTATGGCGGAAGAAGGTCATAATGTAACTGCTATTGATTCTAGTTCAAAAATAATAAGTTCAATTAATAATAATAATTTAAGCAAGAATAAAGTTAAAATTAATTTTAAGACAATGCATAAAAGCTCACTTGATTTTAAAGATAAAAGCTTTGATCTTATAATTTCTAGTAATATAGTATGGAAACTACAAAGTCCTGAAATTTCATTTAGAGAATGGAGAAGAGTTTTAAAAGATGATGGAGTTTTAGTTTATTTTGATTCAAATTGGTCAACAGAAGAAAATATTGAAAGTAGACCGTTATTGGATAAGGAAATTTTAAGAAAAAGTGGATTTTCAGATGTAAGTATTGACCAAAATTTATATAAATTATTATGGCATGAAAAAGGAGTTCTATCTTATAAACCTAAATCAATATTTATGGTAATAGCAAAAAAATAATTAAAAAAATAAATAGTATCCATAAGAATATTTGATGTATTATTCTAGCTTAATTTAGCTAATATTGGAAGAATGTATGATATAATTTTTAGATGAATATAGATGAATAATACAAAGGAGAATATTATGGAAACCTTAAAAAGCATGCTATTAAAAGAAATACCTAGTTTTAGAAAATTAGGTCACAAATTTGAGAACAAAGAGATATCAGCACTAGAATTTAAAGCAACATCAGGTGGGATGGGAGTTTATGCTCATCGTGGAGGAGAAGAGTTCATGATAAGACTTAGAATCCCATCAGGAATAATGAATATAGATCAATTAAAATTAGTTTATGAATTAGCTAAAAAATATAATTTAGAAAGTGTACACACTACTACTCGTCAAGCAATACAATTACATGGTTTAAGTATAGATGGTGTATGTGACATAATGGAAGAAGCTTTAGAAAATGATATGTACACAAGAGGTGGAGGCGGAAACTTCCCAAGAAACGTTTCAATATCACCATTATCAGGTGTAGATAAAGAAGAAGCTTTTGATGTTACTCAATATGCACAAGCTGTAAATAATCATTTTATGAGTAAAATAACTACTTATAAACTTCCAAGAAAGTTAAAAGTATCTTTTTCAAGCAGTAATAGAGATAATGGAAATGCTAAAATTGCAGATTTAGGATTTATAGCAGTTAAAAAAGATGATAAAGAATTCTTTAAAGTATATTTAACAGGTGGACTTGGAAAAAATGCTGCTAAAGCAATTGAGTTTGATGAATTAATAGAGACAAAGGATATATTATATCATGTAGAAGCTATAACTAATTTATTTATGGCTGAAGGTGATTATGGAAATAAAAATAAAGCTCGTACTAGATACATAACAGCTAGAATGGGTGAAGGAGCAGCTTTAGAGTGTTACAAAAAACATTTAGCTGATGTTAAAGAAAATGAAAATTTAGATGTAGTTATTGAGCAGAAGTCATATAACAAGTCTGGAGTAAAAATAGAATTAAATCATAATAGATTAATAGAGCAAAAGCAAGAAGGATTATATACTGTGTACTTCCACCCAATTGGAGGAATCTTAAAATTAGATACATTTAAAACTATATTAGATAATATACAAGGTGTAGAAGATGTAGAAATAAGATTATCAATGACTGAGGGAATGTACATAAGAAACTTAAATGGAGAAGAAGCAAAATCTTTATTAGAGTTAACTCAAAACCTTGGAGGAGAAACTAAGTTAGAACAAAGTGCTGCTTGTATAGGGGTTCCTACTTGTCAAATAGGTATAGCAGAAAGTCAAAACTTATTAAATGAAATATTAGACTACTTCAATGAAAAAGAATTCAATAAAGATATACTACCTTCACTACGTATATCAGGATGTAATAACTCTTGTGGTACTCATCAGATAGGTGCACTTGGATTTGCTGGAAAGAAAAAGAGAGTGAATGATGTTGTAACAGAGGCATTTGAACTTCATATGGACGGTGGATTAGATAGAGAGAATGCTGAGTTTGGTAAAGTTCGTGGAGATATTTGTAGAGATGATATTCCTAAATTCTTATATGATTTAGCAGTAGAAATAGATAATTCTGGTGTTAGTTATGAAGAGTTTGTAAATAATAAATCAGATGTTGTAGACTTAATAGTTGGAAAATACTTAGTATAAAATAATAAATTAAATAGAATAAACGATATGGTATATAAATTTACTATATCGTTTATTTTTTTATAAATAGTAAGTATAATTCATATTATACGAACAAATTAAAAAATATTACATAAAATGATAATATTTTCGTTACATATTATGGTAATGATGGTATAATTATCATAGAAAAAATAAAGGAAGTGAAGCAATGCTAGAGTCATCTTTGGCATATGTAGTAATAAGAAGTATTCCAGAAAGTATAATAATAATGCTATCTAGTTTTATATTATTAGATTTAAAATTAGATGTAAAAAAAATATTAAAACTTGGTTGCTTTTTAGGTGTTGTAGTATCACTTATAAGAAAATTACCAATATCTTTTGGAGTACATACGTTACTATCTATGATAATATTAGGATTAATATTGTTTAAAATAACTAAAAGAAAATTTGTGGAAGTAATTATAGTACCTTGTGATATATGGATATCTTTAGCTCTAAGCGAAGGGATATATTATTTAATTGCTACTGGCATATTAAAAATAGATGCTAGCATACTTACAGATTACAAAACTGTTCAAGGTGCAATATCAACTTTACCATCAATAGGAGTATTATTAATAATAGTATTAATGATAAAGTCTATGAAGAAAAAAATGATGAAAAGTTTTTAAAAGGAGAGTTTAATGGGGGCAATTGAAAATGTTTCCTTAAAACTTGCAAAAGGGTTGGGAAATAAGCTAAATAAGAGTGATGAAGAGGTAGAAGTTTTAAATTATGGTTTATTTTTTATAATACATACATTTAGTGCAATTTTAATAACATTTATATTCGGAATTATATTTAACGTATTAATAGAGATAATGTCAATATCTATTACAGCATCATTATTAAAGCGATACTGTGGAGGAACTCATTCAAGTACTCCTAATAGATGTATATTATCTGGACTTATATTATCTTTATTAATATCATTTATATCTAAATATATGGCTATTAATATTAGTGATATAAATTTAATAATACTTGAATTAGTATCACTGGTATTTTCAATATATTTTATTTATTTAAAATGCCCAGTTGGGTCAAAGAATAAACCATTAAAAAAAGAAAGTACTAGAAATAAGTTAAGAAAAAAGGCATTTAAGTTAATGTGCATATATGTATCATCTATTATATGTATGTTACTAATATATAAAATAAATCAGGTATACATAGTTAAATTAATTATAATATCTATGACAATGGGAATTATGCTTCAAATATTTGCGATGTCAAAAATAGGAGATTTTACTATTAACTTACTTGAAAAACTTTTTAATTTAATTAATATTAAGTAATAAATATTTTTAATATTTATATAAAATATTACACAAGGGGGGACATATATGAATTCATTATTTGATTCAATAGCTGGATTTATATCAAATTTAGCATCAAGTGCATCAACATATTGTATGTTTGTATTCTTTGAACCAGAAGTGCCAAAATCTCTGAGAGAAGAATAATAAAATAAAAACCATAAGGTGTTTATTTCCTTATGGTTTTTATTAAGTAAAATGATATAATATATTCAGGTGAAAATACATGGAAAAAGACAAAAGAATATCAGAACAAAATAAACGGCACGAATATGATAATAAAAGATACGAGAATGTTTTTAAATTAGTTATAATTTTGAAAATAATTTATATAACACTATCTTTAATAGCACTTTTAACTAAGTTAGCCGCAATGAAGTTTGATGTAAGTAATAATATACTTTTAGTAACTGTAGGCGGCGGAATAATATCTATTATGCTAAATTATTATTTATCTTGGTCTGCAAATTATACTAAAGATAGAGTTTATGATAAACCTACTATAAAAGACTATATTGAAAGTATAGTACTTATAGTTATATTTGCACTAGTAGTTGGAAATACTGGTGGAGGAAGTAGTGACTATAAGATATTAAGTATTTTAGCTGTAATAATAGGAGCAATACAATTTGGTCAAAAATATAGTATAGGAATATCTTTAGTATATTCAATTATCTTATTTACAATAGATATATTTATAAATATATTATCAGAAACCTCGATAGAGTTCTATTTTGAAAGGGATCTAGTTTTAGCTGCAGTTTTATTTATAATTGCAATAGTTCTTGGAATGTATGTAGATATTGAAAGACAGTATTTTAAAGAGCTAAAAATTGTTGCAAATATGGATGAACTAACTGGAATGTATAATCATAGGTATTTCCAAGATTCGTTAAGTTTAGCAATTGAAAAAAGTGATGAAATGAAGACTGAAGTATCTTTATTATTTATGGATATAGATTATTTTAAACATTATAATGATACACATGGGCATCAGGCTGGAGATTCACTACTTATGCAAATTGGGGATTTATTAAAAAAGTGTACAAGACATGGGGATATTGTAGCTAGATATGGAGGAGAAGAATTTGCAGTAATTCTTCCAAATACAGATCAAAAACAAGCTATGAAAGTAGCTGAAAGAATAAGACAAACTATTGAAATAAAATATTTTAATGGTCAAGATGAACAACCAAATAAAAACTTAACTATGTCTATAGGTGTATCAACATATCCAACTATAGCAAATAGTAAATATGATCTTATAAATACAGCTGACCACGCTTTATATAGAGCAAAAGCGTTTAATAGAAATAGAGTTGAATATTATCATATTGTATTAGAGGATTTATACAATTCTAATATAGATAAAGAAATATTAGACAATATAAATAAATTTATACGAATGATTAATCAAAAAGATAAATATACTTATGGTCATGTAGAAAGAGTTGTTAGAAGATGTAGAGAATTTGGAATATATTTAAAGCTAAGCACTAAAGAACAACTTAACTTACAAATAGGAGCATACTTACATGATATAGGTAAGTTTAATATATCAAAAGACATATTAAATAAAAGAGATAACTTAAATGTAGAAGAATTAGAATTATTTAAAGAGCATTGTATAAATGGAGAACAACTTATAAATGATGTGGAGTGCTTAGAACCATATACATACATGGTAAAATATCATCATGAAAGATATGATGGTAAAGGATATCCAGATGGATTAAAGGGAGAAGAAATACCTTACTTAGCACGTATAATTGCTGTTGTTGATGGTTTTGATTCTATTATATCAAAGCATCAATATATAAATAAAAAAGTAATAGAAGAGGCTAAGGAAAAAATAAAATCCAATTCAGGAAAAGCTTATGACCCAAAGTTAGTAAATTCATTTATGGAAATGTTAGAAAAAAATAAAAATAGTACATAAAAACCTTGGAGTAAAATATTGCTTTAAGGTTTTTTTTATACTATAATTAATAATGAGAATTATTATTAATTAGATGAGATACGAAGGGGGAATTAAAGTGAATTTAGTTGTTGTAGGTGGAAATGAAAAAATGAAGAAAGATTACATATCACTGGCTAAGCAAAAGGGGTATAAAGCTAAGGTATTTTTAAATATGTCACCAAAGGTAAAGAAATGTGTAGGAGAGCCTGACGCAATAGTTATATTTACATCAGCAGTATCCCATAAAATGGTAATATCAGTAGAAGAACAAGCTAGAAAGAAAAACATACCTATAATAAGGCATAGAAATAATAGTAAAGTAGCATTTACAGAATGTTTAAATTTAGTTGATGAATGTACAGGTAATTGTAAGAATTGTAAAATAAAAAGCTCGAAAAGAGGAAATTAAAATATGACTATTAAAACAAATAGGAAGTAAATCTAATTGAGGATTACTTCCTATTTATTTTTTTATAAAAATAAATAACAATTATATAATATGATATAATAAAATATATCACTTAATAAGGAGTGGGCAAAATGGAAAAGAAATTAGCTCAAGGTAATGACAAAGAAGCCCTTATAAAAAGGTTAAAAAGAATAGAAGGACAAGTAAAGGGAATTCAAAAAATGGTAGAAGATGAAAGATACTGTGTAGATATATTAGTACAAGTATCAGCAATAAGATCTGCCATAAATAAAGTAGGATCAATAATATTAGAAAATCACATAAAAGGCTGTGTAACAAACAGTTTAAAGAATGACGATACAGAATTAACAGAGGAAACAATACAAGAGCTTATGGACACAATAAGCAAGTTTACAAAATAGGGGGAAGATTATGAACCAACAGGGGTATGTAATTGAGATTGTAGACAAAAAAACTGCAAAGATGAAAATGCAAAGACATTCAGCATGTGCAGCATGTGGAAAATGTCAGACTTTATCTTCAGAATCAAAAGAAATACTAGTAGAAGTAGATAATACAATAGGTGCAAAAAAAGGAGACCATGTAGAAGTAAACATGGAAAATGTAAATGTACTAAAAGCAACAGCACTAGCATATATAGTGCCACTAATTTTTCTAATGATAGGAACAATGGGGAGTTACTTCATATTAGAAAAATTAAACGCACTGCAAGGAATGACATTAGAGGTAGTAAGTGGAATAATAGGAATAGCTTTAATGTTAATTTCTTATGTAATCTTAAAAAGAAATGACAATAAATTCAGAGAAAGCAAAAAATTCATACCGACAATAGTAAGGATATTAGATTAAAGCTAATGTATTGGTATAATTAAATTTTATTAAAAATAAATCTTAGAAATAATATACTTATATAACAAAAGGATTGGTGTTTGGAAATTTTAATCAAATATCAATCCTTTTATTATAACTGAATGTACTTTTATAGGCTTAAAATAAATATTAGTTTCAACTTAAAAATTATCAGTTAAACTATTTAACTGATATTCATGATATAAAAAGTATGATAAGATTATATATGAAATTTGGTAACAAAAGTAAGTTAAGGGTAAAGAATTTTAATATAGACTTGTTACTAGGGGGGACAATTATGCTAAAGGATAATATATTAAAATACTTAGGTGAAAAAACTGAAAGCTATATTCAAGATCAACAAAATGAAGTATATACAGCTCAATACATATCAGAAATATTTGGTGTAAAAAGAAATACTATAAGTCATTATATAAATCAAATGATTGATGAAGATAAAGTTATAAAGATAAATACAAGACCTGTTTATTTCTTTCATAAAAGTGTATTCGAGAAAAAATTCTTTAGAGTATCGAGGAATAACTTTTCCAGCATAGAAGAATTATTTGATGAGCATACAGATAAAGAGAAAACTGATGATACTTTCAAGGAATTAATTGGATATAATGGTAGTTTAATTGAATCCATAGATAAAATAAAAACATCTGTGCTTTATCCAACTAAAAATGGCCTACCAATTATGTTAAGCGGACCAACTGGTGTAGGAAAGAGTTTTACAGCAGACCTTATTTATAAATATAGTATCGAGCAGGGTGTAATAAAAAAGGATGCACCATTTATAATATTTAACTGTGCTCAGTATTATAATAACCCAGAATTACTGTCAAGCAATCTATTTGGTTATGTAAAAGGTGCATTTACAGGTGCAGACAAAAACCAACCAGGGATGATTGAAGCTGCAAATGGAGGAATATTATTTTTAGATGAAGTACACAGATTAAATAGTGAAGGTCAAGAAAAGTTATTTACTTTTATGGACAAAGGTTTAGTAAGACGTATGGGGGAGTCGGATGGATGGCACAAATCTGATGTTCGATTAATTTTTGCAACAACAGAGTCACTTTCTGAAAACTTCTTAGAAACGTTTTTACGAAGGGTGCCTATAACTATAAACATACCAGGGTTAAATGATCGAGATATATTAGAAAAGTTGCAGTTTGTATATACTTTTTTAATTAATGAATCAAAAACATTAAGTAAGAATATTCTCATATCTCAAAGAGCATTAGAAGCATTGGCATCTCATACATATAAAGGTAATGTAGGAGAATTAAAAAATACAATTAAGTATATATGTGCGTTGTCTTATTCTAAAAATATTGACTCAGATAAGATAATAATAAAATTAAAGGATTTACCGGAAAGTTTTTTAAAAGAGGCATCAAGCATAAAAGAATCTAAAATACAAAAGAGAAGTGATATTTTAATAACACCAACATCAAATTATAATGAATTATTATTTGATGATATTAATTCAACGAAGGATATTAAAAGTGTTTATAAAAAAATTTTTTATTTATATAAAACTTATCAAGATGATAGGGATAGAGAAAGATTTGAAAAAAATATATTTTTAGAAATTAACTCTTTTATAGATAGACTTATATTTGATAAATCAAAAGATAATAAAAATGTAATGCTGCAATTCATTATTTCGTCATTACAAGATGTTCTTAAATACATAGAAAATAGCTATAATATCAGACTAAATGGTAACTGTATTTACACTATAGCATACTTCCTGTATTTAAAAGGATGTGAAAATATCAGGTTTAGTAAGCATGAAGATAAATTAAGAGATAATCTTTACCACTATATTTTGGAAAATAATGAAGAAGAATTTAAGTTAGTATCTAAGTTATCTAGCTTAATAGATAGTAAAATGGATGTTAACTTATTCAAAGAAGATGAGATTTTTCTTTCATTTTATTTGAAAAGTTTAAAAATTTTCCAAGATAAAAAAACTATAAAGTCAGTAATACTAGCTCATGGATATTCAACTGCAAGCAGTATTAGTAGTGTTGTCAATAGAATACTAGAAAGTAATATATATGAACCATTTGATATGCCTATAGATATTTCAGTAAAAGAAATTGGTGAGAGACTTATTGAATATATACACAGAAATGATATATCTAAAGGACTTATAATTTTAGTTGATATGGGTTCATTAAAGGATATTTATAATCAAATAAAAGATCATATTAATTATCCAATAGCGATAGTTAATAATGTATCTACTCAAATGGCCTTATTTATAGGAGGATTACTAAATAAAGACTTATACATAGAAGAGGTAATTGAAAAAGTTAAAAATCACAATGAAACAGAATATAAAATAATTTATCCAGAAAAGGCAAAAGAAAAAGCTATAATAACTTCATGTATTACAGGTATAGGAACAGCTAAACAAATACAAAAGTTATTAGAAAAGAGTATTCCAAAAGAATTAGGTATAAATATTATAGCTAATGATTATGGCAGATTAAAAAGAGATGGTACTAAAGATGCATTGTTCCAACTATATGATGTCATAGCAATAATAAGTACATTAGACCCAGAAGTTGGTGATGTAAATTATATATCATTAGATGATCTGATTTCGGGGCGTGGAGAAGAAAAAATGCACAAAATATTTAACTCAGTAGCTGATGAAGATACTATTATCGCCATAAATAATAACTTAGTACGTAATTTATCTCTAGAAAGTATAGTTAGTTCAGTAACTATATTAGATAGTAATAAAATTTTAGAAAATGTTGAAATGTGCTTGAATGAATTAGAATTACTTATTGGAAGGCGAATACCTAATGATAAAAAAGTTACATTATACATACATATAAGCTGTCTTATAGAAAGATTAATACGTAAGGTTCCTATAGAAAATTATAATAACTTAGATACATTTGTACAGTGTCAAGAAAACATGATAAATAATATTAAAAAAGCTTTTAGTGGGATAGAAGAAACGTATAATGTCAAAATCAATGTTGAAGAGATTGGTTATGTGTATGATATTATAACGGCTCCAACAGAGGCTTTGAAAGAATTTTAGAAAAAAATAAAAAAGCATGCCACTAATTTGGCATGCTTTTTGCTTTATATTAAGTTGAGATGATAAAAAGGAAAGGGGGTAAATCACAATGGTAAAAATATTACTTGCTTCTCATGGAGATTTAGCATATGGGATTCAGAGCTCTATGAGAATAATAATGGGAGAGCAAAAAAATATATCTACACTATGTGCTTATAAAGATGAAGATTTTGATTTAAAAAAGGAAGTAGAAAATATATTTAAGGACTTAAAAGACGAAGATCAGTTAATTGTTGTAACAGATATTTTTGGAGGAAGTATTAATAATGAATTTATGACTTATATAGAAAGGGAAAATTTTCACTTAGTATGTGGACTTAATTTACCTTTAGTAATGGAATTAATACTTATTCAAGATGATTGTAACATAGGTGAAAATATCCAAAATGCTTTAGATAATTCAAAGCAAACTATTAAGTATTGTAATAGTGTTATAAAATCATTAGCTTTAGATGATGATGGATTTTAAATTGATTATAAAAATATAATAGGGGGAAATAAGATGATTAAATTATTAAGAGTTGATCATAGATTACTACATGGACAAGTAGCATTTTCTTGGACTCAATTTTTAGGAGTTGACTGCATACTAATTGCAAATGATGGACTAATGCACGATGAATTACGCAAAACAACAATAAAGCTAGCTAAGCCTCAAGGTGTAAAAGTTGTTATGAAAAATATACAAGACTCTATAGATGCTATAAACAGTGGAGTTACTGATAAATATAAGCTATTTGTAGTCGTAGAATCAATAGAAGATGCGAATAGATTAGTTAAAGGAACAGATAAGTTTGATGTTATTAACCTTGGAGGTATAAAAGCAAGGGAAGGAACAAAAAATATATCTAAAGCAATAAATATTACTCAGGAAGAAGAAGAGACTTTAAAAGAATTAATAAATTCTGGAGTTACAGTAGAAATAAGACAAATACCAAATGACCAAAAGATATTAGCAGAAAATGTATTAAATTAATTACTTAAAGGGGAGCTATGTTATGGTAACAGCTATATTACTTGGATTAGTAGCGATGATTGCTAATGCAGAATATTTATTAGGTACATCTCTATTATCAAGACCAATTGTTACTGGAGTATTAACAGGTCTTGTATTAGGAGATTTACAATCGGGGATAGTACTGGGTGCAACATTAGAACTTGCATTTATAGGAGCATTCTCGGTTGGAGCAGTAATACCACCAGAAATAATTTCTGGAGCAATTTTAGGCACAGCATTTGCTATTACTACAGGGCAAGGACCTGAAGTAGCATTAGCACTAGGTGTCCCAATAGCAGCATTAGCATTAGTAATAAAAAATGCTTGTATGATTTTTATACTTCCAATGTTTGTACATAAAGCAGATAAATATGCAGAAAAAGGAAATTGTTCTGGAGTTGAAAGAATGCATTTATTAGGAGGATTCTTTGGAGTTAACTTACCTATAGGACTAATAGTATTTTTCTCATATTTACTAGGTTCATCAGCAATTGAAAAAATATTAAATATAATACCTGAATTCATACAAAATGGATTAGCTATAGCTACAGGATTATTACCAGCACTAGGATTTGCGCTACTAGTTAAAATGATAATAAATAAAAAGGTTGCAGTATTCTATTTCTTAGGATTTGCATTATCAGTATATTTAGGCATACCAATAACAGGAATTGCAATATTTGGTACAATACTAGCGATTATTTTAGTTGGTTTAAATAATCAAAATAAAGTTGCTGTAGTAGGAGGTAATGACGATGACGACGACTTCTAAAGAAAATAAAAATATAACCATTCAAGATGATAGTACAACGATAACTAAAAAAGATTTAATGAAAGTATTTTGGAGATCATTTACTATGGAGTGGTCATGGAATTATGAAAGACAGGCTAATATGTCTTATGCATATGGTATGATGCCTATAATTAAAAAGTTGTACAAGACTGACGAAGAAAGAGCAGATGCATTAAAACGACACTTAGAATTTTTTAATACAACTCCTCATATATCAACATTAATACTGGGTATATCAACAGCAATGGAAGAAAGTAATTCAAAATCAGATAATTTTGATACTTCATCAATAAACAATGTAAAGGTAGGTCTTATGGGACCACTAGCTGGAATAGGTGACTCATTCTTTTGGGGGACACTTAGGGTTATTGCAACAGGTATAGGTACATCTCTAGCATTACAAGGAAACATATTAGGACCAATACTATTTTTATTAGTATTTAATATACCACATATACTAGTTAGGTATTTTGCTATGATGTGGGGATATAAGTTAGGTGCAGGAGTACTGGACAAAATACAAAAGTCTGGATTAATGGAATCTCTAACATATGGAGCAGCAATACTAGGATTAATGGTAATTGGAGGAATGACAGCAGAAATGGTAACTGTAAATATACCATTAACCATAGGTAGTGGAGATAGTGCAATGGCATTAGCAGACATATTAAATGGTATTATTCCAGGAATAATGTCTATAGGATTTACAGGATTTATTTATATGCTATTAGGTAAAAACTTTAAGACAACAACTATACTAATGATAATAGCTATAATAGGAATATTAGGTGCATTTTTCGGATTCCTAGCATAGGGGGATAACTATGAAAGAAACGATGTTTACTTATATAAATGAAGAATATAAGACAAATAAAAGTATATTATCTAACAGAAAGAAAAATCTAAAAGAGTTCATTAATTTAGCTAAAGATAAAAATTATGATGAATGGGTAGTTTTAGCTACTGGATCTTCTATCAATGCAATAGAGTGTGCTAAATACTATGTAGAAAATATATTAGAAATTAATATTGAAATGAAAATGCCTTCTGTATTTAGTAATTATGGTAAAGGTATAAATGAAAATGCCTTATATTTAGGAGTTACTCAAGGTGGTAGTAGCTATTCTACAATAGAGGCCTTAAAAACTGCAAGCAAAACAAATGCCGATATTATTTCTCTTACAGCTAATTTAAATAGTTCAGTATGTGATATTAGTAAAGTTGTCGTAGATATCGGTTGTGGTGAAGAAAAAGTTGGATATGTAACAAAAGGGTTTAGTGCAACGGTTCTTACATTTATGCTTATGGGATTAGAACTGGCATATGAGAGTGATAAAATTAATGAACAAACTTATATGGATGAACTAAGAAAGATAGAACAAGCTATAGAACATACTGATAATGTAATAGAAAAAACTTTGAATTGGTATGAAGAGAATAAAGAAGAACTAATTAGTGCAAAGCAAATAGCATGTATAGGATATGGTCCAGGATATGGAGTTACAAGAGAAGCTGATACTAAGATAACAGAAACTGTTAGAATACCGATGAATGGGCATGAACTAGAAGAATATATGCATGGTCCATATTTATCACTATCAAATAAACATCACATAATATTTATAGAGACTGAAGGAAAATTAGAAGATAGGCAACAAGCGCTAAGGTTATATCTGAATGAATACACAGATCATATTTATAAAATAACATATAAAAATTATAAAGAAGATAGACGTGACTTAGCGCTAGATATAAGTGTTGATGAATTAATAAGTCCACTACTATTTGTAATACCTATTCAAATATTGTCTTATTTTCTTGCAGAAGATAAGGGTAATAAATTAAGTCAAAAAATCTTTGAAGATTTTGATGATAAATTAAAAAGTAAAATATAAAATACATAAACTTAGGGGGATTTAATAATGTTAAAATTCAATGGACAAGAGTACAGAACAAGTATGAAATTAATATGTGAAGCAAGAGTAGATGCAGAAAGAGCAGCAGATGAATTAAGTAAAAGGGGATATAAAAATATATTCTTTACAGCAGTTGGTGGAAGTTTAGCACCAATGATGGCTATAGGTGAAATGGCAAAGCAAACAACTACATTACCAGTATTTGTAGAACAAGCAGCTGAACTATTATTAAGAGGTCATAAAAGTTTAGGTAAAGATTCTATAGTTGTAACAATGTCTAAATCAGGAGACACTAAGGAAACTGTTGAAATTGCTAAATGGTGTAAAGAACAAGGTATAACAGTAGTTTGTCTTACAAAAAATCCAGAATCTCCATTAGCAGAGTGTAGTGAATACTTAATTCCTATGAGACATGAGAATGGTGTTGAGTATGAATATATGTTATTATACTGGTTCTTCTTTAGATTATTAAATAATAATGGTGACTTTGAAGAATATAGTGAATTTGCAGATCAACTTGAAAAATTACCAGAAAATCTAATAAAAGCTAAGGCGAAATTTGATCCTATTGCAGCTGATATAGCTAAGAAGTACTATCAAGAACCATATATGATGTGGATTGGTGGAGGAGAAACATGGGGAGAAACTTATTTATTCTCTATGTGTTTATTAGAAGAAATGCAATGGCTAAGAACTAAATCAGTAACTTCAGCAGAATTTTTCCATGGAACATTAGAATTAGTTGAAGACGATGTTTGTGTATTCTTAGTTAAGGGAGAAGGCAAATGCCGTGAAATAGACAATAGAGTTGAAAGATTTGTTGAAAAATATACTAATAAATTTACTGTAATAGATAGTAAAGATTATGAGTTAGAAGGTATAGATGATAAATTCCGTTGGATATTAGCACCAACTATAATATCAACACTTTTAGTTGACCGCTTAGCTTTCCACTTTGAAGATAATACAGGTCACTCTTTAGATATACGTCGTTACTACCGTCAATTTGCTTATTAATTATTAACATAATAGAAGGATTAGCATTTGTGAGTTTTATCCAAATGCTAATCCTTTTTTATATAACCTTAAAATTTTTCCAAAATTTAAGGTTAAATTAAGGTTATTGGAAAATATAAGAGTAAACCAAAATTAAAGGAGGAATTTTTAATGTATAGCAAAGGAAAAATAATAACAGTAACAGTGGTTGCTCTTGTAGTTCTAGCAATAGGAATAGTAAAAGAAGGCCTTAATAAAGGAGATTTAGAAGAAGCGAATGCAGCTTATACTAAAGAAACTTATGTATCAGCTCAGACTACTAGTACAACAGAAACTAGTGCAGTAGCCCCTGAAAAACATGGTTGTAGAAGAGGTAAAGGACCATATGAAGAAACACTTCAACAACTACAAGAATCTGGTGTACTAACTGTAGATGATGTTAAAAAGATAGAAGAGTACAATAAATCTGAAAGAGATGCAAGATTAAAAGAAATGATAAATGAAAATATAAATAATATGGTAAAACAAAATGTAATAACATCTGCTAAAGGAGAAAAACTTAAAGAAGCTTTGTTAAAAGGTATTGAGAAGTAGGGGTGGCGTGTAGTTTTTGAGGCTCGAGCACCGGGTGGATTTGATATATTAATTTCTGACATGCAGCGAAGTGATGCTGCGAATGTCAGGAAATTAATATATTCACATCCACCTTTTTTGTGCTGAGTTAAAAACTACCGTAGCTACTTATCAAAATTTTTTAGGGGGATGAAAATTAATAAAAAAAATTAATAAAAATAGGGAAAGACATTAAATAAAATGGATATAGAAATATGGTAGTGGTATTATTTATGTAGATTAAAGATTTTTTAAGGAGTTTTTTATGAGAAAGATGTCTTTGCAAGGTAAGATTACCTTTGGGAATATTGTTGTTGTGTTTGCTGTTTTGGTTATTACCTTGGGCATTACTATGAGGTTTAGTACTGATATTTTTGTTGATAAGATTGAGAATAATATTGTTAATGTAGGGCAGATGCTTTCTAGAAATCCTTTGGTTATTAATAGTTTAGAAAGTGGTACTTCTAGTGATAATTTTACAAACTACCTAGATGATATTATCTCTCGTATTGATGATGTTGATATTATTGTTGTGGCTAATAATGATGGGACTAGGATTTACCATCCTAGTAAGGAGAATATAGGTAAGAGATTTGTAGGTGGAGATGAGAGTTCCGTTATTATGAGTGGAGAAAGCTATCTTTCTGAAGCGACAGGTACTTTGGGAAATCAAAAACGATACTTCACTCCTGTTTTGGATAAAGATAATAATCAGATTGGTTTTATAATGGTAAGTACTCTTACTGAAAGTATTAATAAAGTTATTAGTGATATTCTGAAGAACTATATTATCGTTGGAAGTATTATTTTTAGCTTAGGTATAGTAATATCATTAATCATTTCAAAAGGTATAAAAAGAACTTTACTTGGATATGAGCCAGAGCAGTTTACTAAATTATATCTTCAAAGACAAGAAGTATTATCTTCGCTAGAAGAAGGTATTATTGCAATTGATGATGAAGGTAAAATAATTGTTTTTAATGATGCAGCTCTTAATATGTTAAATATAAAAGAAGATAATGTTGAAGGTAAATTTATAAAAGATGTGTTTCCACAAACTAATTTATTAGATGTTATAGAAAGTAAAAAAGGTCAGTATAGTCAGCATATGACAATAGAAGATGTTAAAATAATCACTGATAGAATACCTATAATAGAAAACAATAAGGCTATAGGAGCAGTTTGTATATTTAGAAATAAAACAGAAGTTACAAAGTTAGCAGAGGAGTTAACTGGAGTTAATCAAATAATAGATGCATTAAGAGCAAATACTCATGAGTTTATGAATAAACTACATGTTATATTAGGTCTTTTACAGATAAATAAGGTAGATGAAGCAAAGTCATATATAAGCAATATAAATGAAGTTCAAAGAGAATCAACTAGTAATATAATTAGCAAAATAAAAGATCCAACAATAGCTGCATTACTTATTGGAAAGGTAAGTAGAGCTAAAGAAATTGGTATAAAACTTAATATATATCCAAAGAGTTACTTAGAGAATAACAATAAATACTTAAGTAGAAATGATTTAATAACAGTTTTAGGTAACTTAATAGAAAACTCAATTGATAGTATAAATGAAAAAGATGATGATTTTAAAGAAATAAGTCTTTTAGTATATAATGATAATGAAAACTTAATAATAAATGTACACGATACGGGAAAAGGAATAAAAGAAGAAAATATAGAAAAAATCTATCAAAAAGGATTTTCAACAAAAGGAAGTAGCAGGGGAACAGGACTATATTTAATTAAAAATATAGTAGAAACACATAATGGAGAAATTGACATAGAAAGTGAAGAAAATGAAGGAAGTTGCTTTACAATAAGAATCAGTAATAAGCATAATTAAATATTTAAAAATACATGAGGTAAAATTATGATAAAAGTACTTATAGTAGAAGATGATCCTATGGTTGCCAAAATAGATAAAACATACATAGAACAATTACAAGAATTTAAAGTAAGTAACATTTGCAATAATGGGAAAGAAGCATTAGAAATTTTAAATAAAGAAAAAATAGACTTAATAATACTAGACGTATACATGCCTAAACTAAATGGAATAGAAGTTTTAAGAGAAATAAGGAAAAACAACATACAAACAGATGTAATCATGGTAACAGCAGCAAAAGAAACCGAATCACTAAAAGAAATATTAAGTCTAGGAATATTAGATTACTTAGTAAAGCCATTTGAATACGATAGATTCATAAATGCATTAAAAAAATTCTTAAAAAAATATCAACTAATAAATGAAAATCAAACATTTAGTCAAAGAGACATAGATTCATTAATAAACACTAAAACAAATAAAACAATCATCAAAAAAGGACTAAATGAAAAAACACTAGAGAAAATAAGAGAATACATGAGAAAAAATATAAATACCAAAAGCACAAGCGAAGAAATAGCAGAACACGTAGGCCTATCAAGAGTAACAGTAAGAAGATACATGAACTACATGGTAGAAACAAACGAAATAACAAGTGAAATAGACTACTCAACAGGAGGAAGACCAAGCATAAAATACAAAATAACATGCAACTCAAATAGTTCAATATAGTTACTATAATAAATTACTTTATAGAGATAAGTATTATATAAATTAATTATATATAAATAATATGTAAACGAAAAATAAATGCCTACGGCAAAGTAAAAAATCTAAAAGATAAAACCAAAACCTACTCTAACATACCACCGCCCTTCAATATATTCGAAGTACATTGCAATGAAGTGGTGGAGAATGTGAATTGGACTGATATTTGCAGCGCCATTTGCTGCATGGAAGCCAATCACATCTCCCCACCCATTGCCGTATTTCGAATAGTCCTATGAACAATACTTACTAAAGGGTTTATATATTTTCAAAATATATACTTAGGAGAACGTTTTTTGTACTATATAACCATAAAGAAAAACAAATCATAGGGAGGAATAAAATGGATTACAATAAATTAGCATTAGAAATGCATGAAAATAATAAAGGAAAAATAAGTGTCACATCAAAAGTAAAAGTAGAAACAAGAGAAGACTTAAGTACAGCATACACACCAGGAGTAGCAGAACCATGTAGAAGGATACACCAAAATAAAGAAGACGTATATAAATACACAGCAAAAGGGAACTTAGTAGCAGTAGTATCAGATGGAACTGCAGTACTAGGGTTAGGAGATATAGGACCACAAGCAGCAATGCCAGTAATGGAAGGAAAATCAATACTATTCAAAGAGTTTGCAAATGTAGACGCATTTCCAATATGTTTAGATACAAAAGATGTAGATGAAATAGTAAAAACAGTAAAATATATAGCACCAACATTTGGAGGAATAAACCTAGAAGATATAGGAGCACCTAGATGTTTTGAAATAGAAAGAAGATTAAAAGAAGAACTAGATATACCAGTATTCCATGATGACCAACATGGAACAGCGATAGTAGTTGCAGCAGGATTATTAAACGCATTAAAATTAGTAGGAAAAAATATGGAAGATGCTAATGTTGTAATAAATGGAGCAGGCTCAGCTGGAATATCTATAGCTAAATTACTTTTACAATTTAATGTAGGAAATATAGTACTTGTAAATAGAGAAGGTGCAGTAGCTGTAGGTGAAGAGTGGATGAATGATGCTCAAGCAGATATGGCTAAAATAACTAACAAGTATAATGAAAAAGGAAGCTTAAAAGAAGTAATAAAAAATAAAGATGTATTCATAGGAGTATCAGGACCAAACTGTGTTACAGCAGAAATGATATCTACAATGAATAAAGATTCTATAGTATTTGCAATGGCAAATCCAACTCCAGAAATAATGCCTAATGAAGCTAAAAAAGGTGGAGCTAGAGTAATAGCAACAGGAAGATCAGATTTCCCTAACCAAATAAACAATGTATTAGTATTCCCAGGAATATTTAGAGGAGCACTAGATGTTTGTGCAACTGATATCACAGAAGAAATGAAGGTTGCAGCAGCAAGAGCAATAGCAAGTATAATAGATGAAAGTGAATTAAATGAAGAATATATAATACCAGGTGCATTTGATAAAAGAGTAGCTGAAATAGTTGCAAAAGAAGTTGGAAATATAGCAATAAAACAAGGTATATCAAAGTTATACAAAGAATCTCAAATTGAGTTAGTATAAGAGGTGATATAAATGCAAGGGGCTATTGGAAATAATAATGATGTAGTTAAGAAACAGGGGATAGAAATATACGGAATGAGTTTATTGTCATTTGCTTTAGTATCCTTAGTGGTATTGATAGCAACATTTACAGATAACCTACCAAGTGGCATGGTAGGAGCTTTAGCAATAATGATAGTTTTAGGTGGAGCATTTAATGAAATTGGGAATAGAACTCCAATTGTAAAAACTTATCTTGGAGGAGGCGCTATAGTTTGTATATTTGCATCGGCAGCAATGGTTACCTTTAATATAATGCCAACTTCAGTAGTTGAAAATGTTGATTTTTTTATGAATGATGTAGGTTTTTTAAACTTTTATATAGCAGCACTTATAACAGGTAGTATACTTGGAATGAATAGACAACTTTTAATAAAAGCATCAGTAAGATTTTTACCAGTTGCAATTTGTGCAATAACTTTTGCTTTAATACTAGTTGGTATAGTTGGAAGTGTAGTAGGATATGGATTTAAAGAAGCTATAATGTTTGTAGCAATTCCTATGATGGGAGGAGGAATGGGAGCAGGAGTAATTCCTTTATCTAATATGTACTCTCAAGCTCTAGGAACAGAAACTTCTCAACTTCTTTCAGTAATGATACCAGCATCTACTTTAGGAAATGTAATGGCTATAATAGGTGCAGGTATAATTGCGAAAATAGGAACAGTAAAGCCAAGTTGGTCTGGAAATGGCAAGCTTATGAAAAATGATTCTAGTGATTTAGATGAAAAGAAAAGTAATAAGTTAAATTTAAGAATGTTAGGAATAGGTCTATTATTATCTATTACATATTTGACACTTGGAACTTTAATTGGGAAGCTAGTTCCAGGTATACATGCTTATGCATGGATGATAATAGCAGTCGCATTTAGTAAGATAATAGGAATTATACCTGAAAACTTAGAACAAAGTGCAAATCAATGGGGACAATTTGTAATGACTAATTTGACTAGTGCTTTATTAGTAGGTATAGGAATTTCAATGATAGATTTAAATGCAGTTGTGAATGCAATAAGTCCACTTTATTTATTATTAGTCTTTGTTGTTGTTTCAGGAGTAGCAGTTGGAGCTGGTGTAGGTGGAAAGTTAGTAGGATTTTATCCTATAGAGTCTTCTATAACAGCTGGTCTTTGTACGACTAATATGGGTGGAACAGGTGATGTTGCTGTTTTATCTGCTTCTAATAGAATGGAGCTAATTCCTTTTGCTCAGATTGCTACTCGTATATGTGGGGCACTTATACTAATAGTTGCAAGCGTTCTTCTTAAGGTCTTGATGTAGTCGGGTCCGCCAGAAAAATAAAAAATTCCAGGTCATGCAGATAAAAAAACTCTGCAAATGATCTGGAATTTTTAATTTTTTCTGGCTAGGCCCAGATACTATGCAGGATTAAGGGGTGGGGAGATAAAATAAAAAAGATATTAACTTAGTTAATATCTTTTTTTATATGTGAACTTATTGGTTTTAGTTTTCTTATTAGTCTTCTTCTGTTTAGTATATTGTAAGTGTTGACTATTGAAGTTACTACTAGTATTCCTAGTGCTATTGATGCACTTATTGATAGTGTGTCTACTCCTTTTGATAGTCCTAGTTCGAATTCTTTTTGGACCATGTATAGCATTGTGTTGTATATTCCAAGCCCTGGTGCTAGTGGTAGTATTCCTGGTATGATGAATACTGTGGCAGGGTTTTTTAGTTTTCTTGCTAGTATTTCTCCACATAGTGCTACGAAGCTTGCTGCAAAGAATGTTGCGAATACTTCGTTTTCACTAAATCTAAATAGGAATATATAAAATAACCAGCCAATTCCTCCTGTTATTCCTGATGGAAGTAAGGATATTTTTGGTGCGTTGAAAAATACTCCAAAACCTACAGTTGCTAAAAATGCAAAGGTGAAGTTTAAGTAAAGTGGTATATTTAACATTATAAAGCACCTCCCATTCTAAACCACATTTCAAGTACAAACCCAACTCCAGCAGCGATTGAGATAAAAATTATTGTTGCATCGAAGAATCGTACAACTCCAGACATTAAATCTCCGGCTATTAAGTCACGTACACCCTTTATAAATGGAACCCCAGGTAGTAGTGGCATTATTGAGCCAACAATAAGCATTTTAGGAGTTGTTAAAAATCCTAATTCTGTAAGCATTACACCTGATGCTGCCATTAGTATTGATGAAATTAAACAACAAAATGTTGGTATGTAACTTATTTTTATTAATTGGTCATATACAATAGCTGCTACTATTGAAACCAAAAATGTTAATACAAAATCAAATGTAGTGTTTCCACCTACTAAGTAAGCAAATGAAGCAGATCCTAATCCTGTAAATACGTATATAAGCCAAGTTGGATATGCATTGAAACTTGCTATTTCCTTTAATCTAGCCATAGAGTCTTCTATAGTCATATCTGTGTTTTTTACAAAATCTCTTGAAAAATCATTTATAAGTGCTATTCTTCCTAAATTTATTGCTCTACGATTGATAGTTTTCATGAAAGAATACCCATCAAATCTATCATCTGAAATAATTATAACTGTAGGAGTAATAAATACATTAATATGATTAAACCCCCTAGATTTACAAATCCTTTTTAGTGTATCTTCAACACGATAAGTTTCAGCTCCATTGGATAGCATTAATTCTCCTATAAATAAAGCTAATCTAAGCATATTTTTTTTATAATGCGGTTCATCTACTCTTAGCATAAAACACCTCCCGTAAGACTTTTATGATAGAAGAATATTATATCAAATATTTAAGTAAAATAGGTGTTCTATATGTAAAAATAATTAGGTTATATTAAATAAAAAACTTTTACCTACTTATATGTAGTTTTTACATAAAAGTAAAATTATATGAAGGTAACATACTAAATTAAAAGCCATATAATACTACTATATAAAAATATAAGGGGGACAATAGAAAATGGTATTAACAGGAGCGCATTATATTTATCTTTTCTTCATGCTATTAATTTTAGTCATAATGATAATGAAGAAAGATGTCATTGTACCATGTATAGTAGGTATATTCTGCTTGGCACTATATTACACTCACAGTATACCTCAATCAACAAATGCAATATTCAATTCTCTTATTGTTTCATTAAATGAACTAGGTCCAATTATTCTAATCATCGCAGTAATGGTTGCATTATCTAAAGCACTAGAAGATAACAATGCAATTTACTATATGATAAAACCTTTTTCGAGAGTTATAAAAAATCCTACAACAGCTTTTTTCATAATAGGGATAGTAATGTGTACACTATCATGGTTTTTCTGGCCAACACCAGCAGTTGCATTGGTTGGAGCAATATTCTTACCAGTAGCAATGGAAGTAGGACTTCCTGCAATTGGTGTAGCTATGGCACTTAACTTATTTGGCCATGGTCTTGCTTTATCAACAGACTTTGTTATTCAAGGAGCACCACAAATAACTGGTTCAGCAGCAGGCATTGAAGCAAGTCAAGTTATAAGTGAAGGTATGCCACTATTTTGGGTAATGGCAGTAGTTACAATAGGGGCAGCATTTTATTTCTTAAGAAGAGATATTAAGAAAGGCATATTTAAAGATGAACTAAGTAAAGTTGAACATTCTCAAGTTAAGACTTTTAATAAAAAAGCAAAAATAGCAACTTTTCTAGTATTAATTGGTTTTATACTTGATTTAATTGCAATGTTTAAACTTAATTTAAAAGGTGGAGATGCTACAGCCTTACTAGGAGGAACAGCATTTATTTTAATTATGATTATAAATGCAATGAATCATAAAAAGAATTTCTTTGATTCAGTTTGCCAAAATATTATAGATGGATTTGTATTTGGTATAAAAATATTCGGTGCAATAATACCAATAGCAGCATTCTTCTATATGGGTGAAGTAGCACCATTAACATCTGTATTAGGTGAAGTACTACCAGCTACATCTCAAGGTTTACTTTCAGATATGGGTCTAGCACTAGCTGATGCTGTACCACTTAATAAATTTGCAGTAGCAAGTATACAAACAGTAGTAGGAGCAATAACTGGCCTTGATGGTTCTGGATTTTCTGGTATATCTTTAGTAGGTTCACTTGCATCAGTATTTGCAACAGCAGTAAATGCAAGTGTTGGAGCACTTTGTGCATTAGGTCAAATAGCAGGTGTATGGGTTGGTGGAGGATGTTTAGTTCCTTGGGGATTAATATCAGCTGCAGCAATCTGTGGAGTTAATCCGGTTGATTTGGCTAAGAGAAACTTTAAACCAGTAATGATTGGATTTATTGTTACTACCATTGTCGCGGTATTTATTATTTAGATAGAGAATTTATTTATATAACCTTGGTCTTGAGTATAGAAAATTAATTATTTAGATACTCAGTTTAATATGTACTGAAAGGACTAAATAATTAATTTTCAACTCTATTTACATATAAATAATAAACATTTATAGATATATGGAAACTTAAGGTAAAAATTGGAAAATTCGAAATGTTGATAAAATTCTATTAATTATCTATAATAAAACGATAGGGGAGAAATTAGGAGGGCTCATGAAAAATAAGAAATTGAAATTCTTGCTAAGTGCTGGTGCAGTTACATCTAGTATATCATTTACTAATATATCTGAAAGCATAGAAGAAGAATCGACTAAATATGCGGTGACAACAACAAATCTAAACTTTAGAAAAGTTCCAAGTTCAAAGGGCAAGGTTATTTATACAATAAAGAAAGATACAAAGGTAGAGATAATTTCTTATTATGGAAAATGGGTAAAAATAAAGTATAACAATACTACTGGATATTCTAGTAAGGATTATTTAAAAGTTTTAAGTAACATTAGTTCTAATAAATTAGATAATATGGAAGAGAATGAGCGGGTTGGATTTGTAACAGGATTAATGTTAAATGTAAGAAGTGGGCCAGGAACAACTTATCAAAAGATAGGTATAATAAATAGAAATACACAAGTTATAGTTTTAGGAAGTCAAGATGGATGGAACAAGATAAAATTATCAGATGGAACGATAGGTTGGTCAAGTGCAGATTACATAGAAATAAAGTAATAAAAAAGTCATATATTTATATGACTTTTTTATTTAAGTAAATTATATTAATTTAATACTTACTGATAACTTATAAAATATAGTTATATAAAAATAGTATTTTATTTATAATTTTCAGCTTTTACTTCAAAGAAAGATTGTGGATGGTCACATACTGGACATACATTTGGAGCTTTTTTACCAATATGTATATGTCCGCAGTTTTGGCATTTCCAAACAACGATGTCATCTTTTTCGAATATTACACCATTTTCTAAGTTCTCAAGTAACTTAAGATATCTTTCTTCATGTTCTTTTTCTATTTCTCCAACTGCTTTAAATAAGTAAGCTATTTTAGTAAAACCTTCTTCTTCAGCTTCCTTAGCAAAAGTAGCATACATATCTGTCCATTCATAATTTTCACCAGCTGCAGCATCTTTTAAATTTTCAGCTGTAGAAGGCATACCATCATGTAAAAGTTTGAACCATATTTTAGCATGTTCCTTTTCATTATTAGCAGTTTCTTCAAATATTGCTGCTATTTGATTATATCCTTCTTTTTTTGCCTTTGAAGCATAGTAAGTATATTTATTTCTTGCTTGAGATTCTCCAGCAAATGCTGTAAGTAAATTTTTTTCAGTTTTAGATCCTTTTAACTCCATATTTAGTGTACCCCCAAAAAATAAGATTTTATAAAGTGATGAAAACTATTATCATCCACATATTAATCTTATGCTAAGAATAAGAGGTATAGCACAAAAAAATATTTATGTATATAATAAAATAATTTAAGGAAAATTTATTTTATTAATTGGAAATCATAACCTAAATCTTTAGCAGAATCTATAACATCACCTAATATTTCAGTATTAGTTTTAGATACTGCATGTAAAAGTAATATAGAGCCATCATGAAGGTTGTCTAATATTTTTTTCTTTGCATATTTTAATTCCGGTTGTTTTTCAGGATCCCAATCGTCATATGCAAAACTCCAAAAAACTGTTTTGTATCCTAAGTCTTTTGTCATAGATAAGCTTTTCTCAGAGTAGCATCCCATAGGTGGTCTGAATAACTTATTCATTTTAGCGCCTATAAGTTTTTCATACTTAGTTTCTACATCTGATATTTCTTCATTAAACTCATTTTCATTAGATGTTAATGTTGGCATAGATGGATGAGTTGCACTGTGATTTCCTACAATATGTCCTTCCAAAACCATTCGTTTTATGAGATCAGGATTTTTATCTATATAAGATGATGTAACAAAGAAGACTGCTTGTACATTTTTCTCTTTTAAGATGTCTAATATTTTTGTAGTATATCCATTTTCATATCCTTCATCAAAAGTTAAATATAAAGTTTTACTTTTTCTATTTGAGTCTAAGTTATAAATTGCATCATAAGTTGATAATTCGTAGTTTAGGTCTGGGTTTATGTCAGGTGTTGTGTGTGTAGTATTTGGAATGTAGAACCAATTTGTTATTTCGTTGTCTAAATTATTTGATTTATTACTTTGAGATGATGAACTTGGTGTATTTTGATTTTTTGAATTACTATCTATATTTGAAACCTCACTAGATGAATTTTCATTTGAATTATTATTATTAAAGGAACAACCTGTAGCACAAAGTATAGTAAGTGCAAATAATGAAAAATAAATTAATAATTTACGCATAAATTTATACCTCCTTACACATAATAGTGTCGTTAATAAAATTTATTAACAAAAATCAAATAACTTAAACTTAAAAAGAGTGTAAAATATAGATATTTAAAAGGACATATTAATAAGTATATAAGTTTTTTGGGTCAAAAAGTAAAACAATAAATAAAAAAGTTAAAAAAATATATAAAAAAGTATTGCAATCAATAAAAATAGATGTTATAGTAATACTTGTCCGAAAGAGAAACGGGCGAAAAACAAAACGAACTTTGAAAATTAAACAGTAGGTTAATTTATATAACTAATTCTTATTTAAGAATTAAAACACAAACAACCAAGCCAGATATTCAGATAATGATTAGCTGAGCGAAGGAAATCAAATTTTATTTGAGCAACGGGATTTACCTGAATGAATATGAAGGTAAAGACGTTGGCAATATAAATTCGAAGAATTTATTTTTGAGAGTTTGATCCTGGCTCAGGATGAACGCTGGCGGCGTGCCTAACACATGCAAGTCGAGCGAACTTCTTCGGAAGTGAGCGGCGGACGGGTGAGTAACGCGTGGGTAACCTGCCCTATACACACGGATAACGTACCGAAAGGTACGCTAATACGAGATGACATATTTTTATCGCATGGTAGAAATATCAAAGCTCCGGCGGTATAGGATGGACCCGCGTCTGATTAGCTAGTTGGTAAGGTAACGGCTTACCAAGGCGACGATCAGTAGCCGACCTGAGAGGGTGATCGGCCACATTGGAACTGAGACACGGTCCAAACTCCTACGGGAGGCAGCAGTGGGGAATATTGCACAATGGGCGAAAGCCTGATGCAGCAACGCCGCGTGAGCGATGAAGGCCTTCGGGTCGTAAAGCTCTGTCCTCAAGGAAGATAATGACGGTACTTGAGGAGGAAGCCCCGGCTAACTACGTGCCAGCAGCCGCGGTAATACGTAGGGGGCTAGCGTTATCCGGAATTACTGGGCGTAAAGGGTGCGTAGGTGGTTTCTTAAGTCAGAGGTGAAAGGCTACGGCTCAACCGTAGTAAGCCTTTGAAACTGGGAAACTTGAGTGCAGGAGAGGAGAGTAGAATTCCTAGTGTAGCGGTGAAATGCGTAGATATTAGGAGGAATACCAGTTGCGAAGGCGGCTCTCTGGACTGTAACTGACACTGAGGCACGAAAGCGTGGGGAGCAAACAGGATTAGATACCCTGGTAGTCCACGCCGTAAACGATGAGTACTAGCTGTCGGAGGTTACCCCCTTCGGTGGCGCAGCTAACGCATTAAGTACTCCGCCTGGGAAGTACGCTCGCAAGAGTGAAACTCAAAGGAATTGACGGGGACCCGCACAAGTAGCGGAGCATGTGGTTTAATTCGAAGCAACGCGAAGAACCTTACCTAAGCTTGACATCCTTTTGACCTCTCCCTAATCGGAGATTTCCCTTCGGGGACAGAAGTGACAGGTGGTGCATGGTTGTCGTCAGCTCGTGTCGTGAGATGTTGGGTTAAGTCCCGCAACGAGCGCAACCCTTGCCTTTAGTTGCCAGCATTAAGTTGGGCACTCTAGAGGGACTGCCAGGGATAACCTGGAGGAAGGTGGGGATGACGTCAAATCATCATGCCCCTTATGCTTAGGGCTACACACGTGCTACAATGGGTGGTACAGAGGGCAGCCAAGTCGTGAGGCGGAGCTAATCCCTTAAAGCCATTCTCAGTTCGGATTGTAGGCTGAAACTCGCCTACATGAAGCTGGAGTTACTAGTAATCGCAGATCAGAATGCTGCGGTGAATGCGTTCCCGGGTCTTGTACACACCGCCCGTCACACCATGGGAGTTGGGGGCGCCCGAAGCCGGTTAGCTAACCTTTTAGGAAGCGGCCGTCGAAGGTGAAACCAATAACTGGGGTGAAGTCGTAACAAGGTAGCCGTATCGGAAGGTGCGGCTGGATCACCTCCTTTCTAAGGAGAATTGCCTACTGTTTAATTTTGAAGGTTTGTTTTTACATACACCGCTTTGAGGTTGTGATATGGCATGTTATTGTCAAGTAAGCCGAAAGGCGTGGCTTACAAATGACAAGTAACATTGCTATTATCATAGCCTCTTCGCTAGTTTATTGTAAAAAGCGTGGGTGAATAGGAAAGATAAAACCTTATAGTACTTTGAAAACTGCATAACATTTAGTGATATGACATCATTTAATTATATATAGACAAGAAAAGTCTTTAAAATTACAAACTTTAATAACTGGTCAAGTTATTAAGGGTGCAGGGCGGATGCCTTGGCACTAGGAGCCGATGAAGGACGTGATAAGCTGCGATAAGCTTCGGGGAGTTGCACGTAAACTTTGATCCGAAGATTTCCGAATGAGGAAACTCACTTAGAGTAATGTCTAAGTATCGTTAAGTGAATACATAGCTTAGCGAAGGGAACCCGGGGAACTGAAACATCTAAGTACCTGGAGGAAGAGAAAGAAAAATCGATTCCGTAAGTAGCGGCGAGCGAACGCGGAACAGGCCAAACCAATAAAGCTTGCTTTGTTGGGGTTGCGGACACGTCATAAACGAAGAGGTATCGTAAGTGAAGAGAGTTGGAAAGCTCCGCTATAAAGGGTAATAGCCCCGTAGCTGAAACGAGAAGACTTTAGATGTGATCCAGAGTACCACGGGACACGTGAAACCCTGTGGGAAGCAGGAGGGACCATCCTCCAAGCCTAAATACTACCTAGTGACCGATAGCGCATAGTACCGTGAGGGAAAGGTGAAAAGAACCCCGGGAGGGGAGTGAAATAGAACCTGAAACCCTGTACTTACAAGCTGTGGGAGCACATTACTTGTGTGACCGCGTACTTTTTGTAGAACGGGCCAACGAGTTACGTTAAGTAGCAAGGTTAAGCACTTAAGGTGTGGAGCCGTAGCGAAAGCGAGTCTTAAATGGGCGATTTAAGTTACTTGGCGTAGACCCGAAACCGGGCGACCTATCCATGAGCAGGTTGAAGCGAAAGTAAAATTTCGTGGAGGACCGAACCCACGAGCGTTGAAAAGCTCGGGGATGACTTGTGGATAGCGGTGAAATTCCAATCGAGCCCGGAGATAGCTGGTTCTCCCCGAAATAGCTTTAGGGCTAGCCTCAAGGTTGAGAGAAGCGGAGGTAGAGCACTGAATGTCCTAGGGGGTATTGCACTTACCGAAGACTATCAAACTCCGAATGCCGTATTCTTATACTTGGGAGTCAGACTGTGGGTGATAAGATTCATAGTCAAAAGGGCAACAGCCCAGATCGTCAGCTAAGGTCCCTAAATGTACGTTAAGTGGTAAAGGATGTGGGATTGCACAGACAACCAGGATGTTGGCTTAGAAGCAGCCACTCATTTAAAGAGTGCGTAATAGCTCACTGGTCGAGTGATCCTGCGCCGAAAATTTCCGGGGCTAAAACGTACTACCGAAGCTACGGCATCATTATGATGGGTAGGGGAGCTTCGTATGCAGGTTGAAGCATGACCGTAAGGACATGTGGACAGTATACGAGTGAGAATGTTGGCATGAGTAGCGAGATGTGGGTGAGAATCCCACAGGCCGTAAACCCAAGGTTTCCAGGGGAAGGTTCGTCCGCCCTGGGTTAGTCAGGACCTAAGCCGAGGCCGAAAGGCGTAGGTGATGGACAACAGGTTGATATTCCTGTACCACCAATAACCGTTTGAGAAATGGGATGACACAGAAGGATAAGCTAACCGTACTGTTGGTTATGTACGGGCAAGCATTGAGGCAGTTCCTACAGGCAAATCCGTAGGAATAATGCTAGGATGTGATGCGGAGCGAAATTTAGTAGCGAAGTAGCTGATTTCACACTGTCGAGAAAAGTCTCTATCGAGGTTAAAGGTGCCTGTACCGCAAACCGACACAGGTGGGTGAGGAGAGTATCCTAAGGCCAGCCAGAGAACTGTTGTTAAGGAACTCGGCAAAATGACCCCGTAACTTCGGGAGAAGGGGTGCCTGTCTATGACAGGCCGCAGAGAATAGGCCCAAGCGACTGTTTACCAAAAACACAGGTTTCTGCTAAGTCGCAAGACGATGTATAGGAGCTGACGCCTGCCCGGTGCTGGAAGGTTAAGGGGATCTGTTAGAGCAATCGAAGCAGTGAACTTAAGCCCCAGTAAACGGCGGCCGTAACTATAACGGTCCTAAGGTAGCGAAATTCCTTGTCGGGTAAGTTCCGACCCGCACGAAAGGCGTAACGATTTGGGCACTGTCTCAACAACAGACTGGGTGAAATTGTAATACCGGTGAAGATGCCGGTTACCTGCGACAGGACGGAAAGACCCCATGGAGCTTTACTGTAGCTTGACATTGGGTCTTGGTACTACATGTACAGGATAGGTGGGAGACTATGAAGCGTGAACGCCAGTTTGCGTGGAGTCATCCTTGGGATACCACCCTTGTAGTACTGGGACTCTAACCATAGGCCATGAATCTGGTCTTGGGACACTGTCAGGTGGGCAGTTTGACTGGGGCGGTCGCCTCCCAAAAAGTAACGGAGGCGCTCAAAGGTTCTCTCAGTACGGTCGGAAATCGTACGTAGAGTGTAAAGGCACAAGAGAGCTTGATTGCAAGACATACAGGTCGAGCAAGGACGAAAGTCGGACTTAGTGATCCGGTGGTTCCGCATGGAAGGGCCATCGCTCAACGGATAAAAGCTACCCTGGGGATAACAGGCTTATCTCCCCCAAGAGTCCACATCGACGGGGAGGTTTGGCACCTCGATGTCGGCTCATCACATCCTGGGGCTGTAGTAGGTCCCAAGGGTTGGGCTGTTCGCCCATTAAAGTGGTACGCGAGCTGGGTTCAGAACGTCGTGAGACAGTTCGGTCCCTATCCGTCGCAGGCGTAGGAAATTTGAGGAGACCTGTCCTTAGTACGAGAGGACCGGGATGGACGCACCTCTGGTGTACCAGTTGTTCTGCCAAGGGCATAGCTGGGTAGCTAAGTGCGGAATGGATAAGCGCTGAAAGCATCTAAGCGCGAAGCCGACTTCAAGATAAGATTTCCCACCGTAAGGGTAAGACCCCAGGAAGACTACCTGGTTGATAGGTCGAAGGTGTAAGTGCAGTAATGTATTTAGCTTATCGATACTAATAGGTCGAGGACTTGACCAAAATAAATTTAAATGATAAATATTGTAAATGATATGTAGTTTTGAAAGTATTATCATACTTTAATCCTAAAATGTTATATTTGCTGGTGTGGCTCAACGGTAGAGCAGCTGACTTGTAATCAGCAGGTTGTAGGTTCGATTCCTATCACCAGCTCCATTTAAGACTAAGATATTCTTAGTCTTTTTTTGTGTTCAAAAACGAATTTACAGAATATGTAAAAATAAATCGAATGAAAATAGTAGATTTTATCATATTAATTTGATATTATAACAAAAGACAATGATTTTGTCTGAAAAAAATAGAGACAAAGAAGTACGATTTATATATGGGCACTTGAATCGTATGGAGTTACTAGTGCAACCGGCTATGTTTAATTATAAGTCATTTAGAAATGAAACTAATTGATTTATAAACAGATATAGTCTTTTTTATTGCAAAAAGACTAATATCCTTTATTTAAACAAAAAATTATAGAAGCTAAGAAGTATGATTTGTAAATGGGCACTTAAATCATATGGAGCTAGTAGTGCAACCGGCTATATTTTAACTTAACTTAGTTTAGATATTTTAATCTAACTAAATAAGTTAAACTATAGCCTTTTTTTGAAGGGAGAATAGTATGAAAAACAATCTAAAAAGGAAAGTATTATCTATAGTTCTTACAATAGCCATGGTAATAGGGTACATGGTTCCAAATTTAGGTATAGTTAATGCAGAAACAAACGTATTACCAGAAGGATTTACAAGTGTAGCTATAGGTAACAATTACGGTAATGGAAGTGCAATTTTTGACAACACTAGTAAGACATTAGAAATTCAAGGCTCAGGTAACCTAATAGGAAAAGATAAGGGATCAGTTGATAGCTATCAATTTGTAAGTTACCAAGTTAATGGTGATGCTACAATTATAGCTAAATTAGAAAACTTTAATACGAGTAATGCTCCATATGGTCAAGCAGGAGTATTTATGCGTGAAAATAATACTAGCGACAATGCAGATTATTTTGGTGTATATGTAGAACCAAGTAAAGATCAATATAGATATGCTTATAGAGATAACTCTACAGGTGGAACTGGTGCAGCAGCTATATCAGGATTAACAAAAGAATCTAAAAATAAATATATAAAAATTGAAAAGAATAAAACTTCTTTTAAATATTATATAGCTAATGACAAAGATTTTAATGACATAATAGCATCTGGTGGACAAAGTATAAACTCATCATCTACTACATGGAACTTAGGATTTGTAGTAAGTAATGGAGGAAGTACAACATCAGCAGTTGCAAGTTTTAATGATATAACAATAAAAAATGAAAGTGGAATTATTTACACTTCAACAGATATACAAACTCCAGAAGTACCTGAAGTACCAGAAATACCAGAAACACCTGAACTTCCTAACTATGGTGTGGGAACATTACCAGATGGATTTAATAATTCATCAATAGGGAATGACAGTGAAAATGTATATGCTAATTTTGATAAAGATACAAAATCATTCACAGTAAATGGATCAGGTACATATATAGGAAAAGATGTATCATCAACTGATAACTATCAGTTTATAAATTACAAAGTAGAAGGTAACGCTACTATAGTAGCTAGATTAGTAGACTTTGATATGAGTAATGCAAAATATGGTCAAGCAGGTGTATTTGTACGTAATAATAATTCTACTAATGATGCAGACTACTTTGGCGTATATGTAGAACCAAGTAAAAATCAATATAGATATGCTTATAGAGATAATGCATCAGCAAAATCAGGTGCAGCTCAAATAGGTGAATTAAATGCAGATTCTAAAAATCAATATATAAAAATAGAAAGAAATAAAACTCAATTTAAAGCTTATATATCTAAAGACCCAACATTCCCAACCGATAAAACAATAGTAAAAACTCAAACTGTTGTAAATGAAAGTAACACTTGGTATGTAGGATTTGTAGTAAGTAACGGAGGAAGTGAAACTCCAGCAGTTGCTACTTTTGACAATGTAAGAATAGAAAATGAAGATAAACTTTACTATGATTCAACAATAGAAAAAATGCCAGTTGATACAGTAGAAAATGTAAAAGCTGAGGCTAAAGATTTTAAAGTAACTTTAAGCTGGGATGAAGTAAAAGATGCTACTTCATATGTAATAAAAAGATCAACAGAAAAAAATGGAGAATATAAAGAAATAGCAGAAGTTGATTCTTCTAAAACAACATATGAAGATTTAGAAGTAGTAAACTTCCAAACATATTACTATAAGATAATGGCAAAAAATGAAAATGGAAATGCATACGACTCAAAAGAAGTAGTAGCAGTACCAAACAATAGTAATCCAGACAATATACAATATGAAGATAATGCCGCTAATTTCAACATGATAGAAGAACCAAATGATACAGTATCAAATCCTGTAATAACATTAAAAGGTTCAGTTGATAAAGATGGAAAGATAACAATAAAGCAAAATGATAAAATAAAAGTAAATGCTATAGAAAAATCAAAAGATGAAGTATTTACTAAAAACTTAACATTAGACTTAGGAAGAAACATAATAGAAATTTACCATACAACAGAAGATGGAAAAACAACAGTAAAAACTTATAACATAGTATATTTAAACAATGGTAACTATGATATAATCGTTGATTCAACATACAATGGTGTTGAAGGAAGAGAAGTTGATGGAATAAAAACATATAGCACAATAACAGAAGCAGTAAACTCTGTACCAACTAAAAATACAGAACGTGTAAACATATTTGTAAAAAATGGCGTATATAAAGAAAAAACAATAGTACAATCACCATATATAAGTATAATAGGCGAAGATAGCCAAAAGACTATATGGACTTACGATGCTTCAAATGGAACAATAAATCCTGAAACAGGAGAAAAATATGGAACAAGTAAAAGTGCTAGTGTAACTATAAAATCAAAAGCTGTTGGATTTATAGCTGAAAACATTACAATAGAAAATGCTTACGAAGAAAAGCAAATAGTAGAAGGTGATCAAGCAGTAGCATTAAATAACCAAGCTGATCAAAGTATATTTATAAACTGTAGATTTATAGGAAATCAAGATACACTATTAGCAGATGCAAGTAGTTCTTCGCCAGCAAGACAATATTACTATAAATGTTATATAGAAGGTGATGTTGACTTTATATTTGGACGTGCACAAGCAGTATTTAATGACTGTGATATAGCATCAGTAAATAGAAACTTATCTCCAAAGAATGGATATATAACAGCAGCAGATACATGGGATAAAGATGCTTATGGATATGTAATAATGAATTCAAGATTAATTGGACTTGATGATATAGCTGATAACTCAGTATCTTTAGGAAGACCATGGAGACCAAGTAGTGCTACTGATACAGTAACTCCAGCAGTTGCATATATAAACTGCTACATGGGAAGTCATATAGCAACTAATGGTTGGGATGATATGGGTGCAAACTCTTTAGCATCAACAGCAAGATTCTTTGAATATGGAAGTTATGGACCAGGAGCTAAATTAAGTGATACTAGACCATTAATACAAAATAGTGAAATAGCAAATTACTCATTAGAAAATGTATTTTCAACTTCATCAGCATCAGTAAACGGAAATGATGCCTACAATGATGATTGGAATCCAACTGAAAAGTCAGATTCTACAAATATAAACTCTGCATACGATAACATAGTAAATGTTTCATTAGTAGAATTAAATATATCAGAATTACCTATGAATATAGGAGATACAGCAAAACTTATAGCAACAGTAGGGCCAGAGGATGCTACTGATAAAACAGTTATATTTGAATCAAGCAATGAAAATGTAGCTATAGTAGATAACAATGGAAATGTAAAAGCTGTAGGTATAGGAACAGCAGTAATAACAGCAAGAAGTGGTAGTGAAGAAGCTACATGTACAGTAACTGTTAAACTTCCATTAGTACAAATGAATAATGTACCAGAAATAAATGCAGAAGATGTAAATATAAAGTTAGGAGATACTTTTGATCCTAAAGATTATGTAAAAGCAAATGATAAAGAAGACGGAGATTTAACAGAAAAGATTGAAGTTATAGAAAATACAGTAGATACAAAAACAGCTGGAGAATATAAAGTAGTTTATAAGGTAACTGACTTAGATGGAGCAAGTTTCACTAAGGAGATAAAAGTAACTGTAAATGAAAAATTACAATTACCAGAAATTCCAGAAGTAGACCCGGAAGAACCGGAATTACCAAGTGATCCAGAAATACCAGTTGAACCAGAGGTTCCAGGTGAATCTGATACTCAAGAAATACCGAGTAAGCCTGAATCACCACAAGTTCCAAATGATAACCAAAATTCATCAGATGATAAAAATGACTCAAATATGGAATCAACTGCACTACCTCAAACAGGTGATAATAGTATACTAGGTTTAATAGCTTTAGTAGTTCTATCATCAGCAGTACTTTATATATTAAATAAAAGAAAAATAAATAATTAATATAAAAAGCAGATAATAAAACTTAATTTATTATCTGCTTTTCTTTTATTCATATATAAGAATAAAAATAAAGAAATAAAAAGGAATAGTAATGTATTTAAGATATATATTAATTTATTGAGTATGGCATTATAAATTATAGTTCATATTAAAAGTTAAAAAGCATAATAATAATTAGTATCATATCCAACTATCTAATCAAAAAAACAAAAAAATATTAGGAGGTGGGTGAAGATAATATATTTATATTTTTCTTTATCTCTAGGAATACTAATTTTACTATTTCTAATATATCCAAAAGTAAAAAGTATTCTATATGCAATAAGTATAATACTTTCCTTTAACTACATCGTTTGGAGATTCTCAGCAGTACCAACATATGGTATAAGCAAATATATAGGAATAGGATTACTTATTGCTGAAATACTTGGGTTTATACAATTTATGTTATTTGTATATATAAGCTCAAGAAATCCAAAGGAAGAATTTGAACTATTAAGAAAATCCCAAGATGAAAATCTACCTACTGTAGATATAGTTATACCAACATACAATGAACCTACATATATAATAAAAACAACTATAGCTGCAGCACTGGATATAAAATATGATAAAGATAAGAAAAATATATACGTATGTGATGATGGTAAAAGATACGAAGTGAAAAAATTATGTGAAGAGCTAAATGTACATTATTCAGTAAGAAAAGATAACACTTATTCAAAATCAGGAAACATAAACAATATGTTATTACATTCAAATGGAGATTTAATAGCTGTATTTGATGCAGATATGATTCCAAAGAGTAACTTTTTAGAAAAAACTGTGACATATTTTAATGATGAAAATGTTGGATTTGTACAAACACCACAAAGTTTTTATAATGCAGATATATTCCAAAAAGCTTTTAAGCGTAAAATTCCAGCAGAACAAGATTTCTTTATGAGGGATGTTCAAGAAAATCGTTCATATATAAACTCAGAAATACATGTTGGAACAAATGCTGTATTTAGAAGAACAGCTCTTGATGCTATTGGAGGATATCCTACTTTTTCTATAACTGAAGACATAGCACTAGGATTTTTGATTCAGTCAAAAGGATATAAAAGTGTATTTTTAAATGAACCGTTAGCATTAGGATTAAATCCAACTAATTTAAAAGACTTTTTAGTTCAAAGAGATAGATGGTGTAGAGGTAATCTTCAATTATTAAAAAGTAAAAATCCATTTAAAATAAAAGGATTAAAACTAAATCAAAAAATAGCTTATATAGATGGATTACTATCTTGGTATTCAAGTATATTAAAAATGATATTTATAATAGCTCCAATATTTTATTTATTAACAGGTATATTCTTTATAGACGCACCTATTAAAGATCTATTAGTAATGTTCGTACCATATTTTGCAGTTCAATATTCAATATTCAGTGTAAACTCACCAAATACAAGAACTATGTACTGGGCACATATATATGAAACAATAATGGCTCCATACAACGCAAAAAGTTGTTTTGCACATATATTTAAAAAATCAAATACAAAGTTTAAAGTTACAAATAAGGATGTAAAATCATCAGCTGGAAATATATATATAAAAGAAGCTTACCCTCATATAATTTTAATAATATTAACAATATTATCTTGGCTAATGGGATGTTATAGAGTTAGTACAGGTGAACTTAACTTAGGCATATTTGGTATAAACATACTATGGACAATATATAATGTAATACCAATGTTTGTACTAATACGTATATCATTAATAAAAGATTATAATGAAGAACCATATACGATAGTATGTGAATATATAAGACTACAGTTAGTTGAAGAAGATAAACTAGAAACAGAATTTAGTTTTAAGCTAATAGGTATTTCTGAAGATTACTTAACTTTAGAACAAGATAATGATAGAGTACTTCTAAAAGGAGAAAAATTAAAACTATCATTAAATGGAAATGTAATTTCAGGAGTAATAGAGAAATCAACTAATGGAGAAGCAATATTACAAATTGATAAAATATCAAAAGATGCATATCTAAATTTAATAAATATATACTCAGATTCACTAAGACCTTTCTATGATTTAGATAGAATAGTCAATAAAACAGACTATATACAACAATTAATGAAAGGAGAGATTGAATATTGAGTATAGGTAAAGTATCAGGAAAAAGAAAAGTAGCAACATCAGTAACAATAGCTGCTGTATGTGGATTAAGTATTTTATTTATGGATAACTATGATACTATAGAAGGTTTTACTAATAATGTAGTAAACAGTACTAGTCTGGTAAAATCAGATAGTCACACCAATATAGATAAACTTAAAAACACTTCAGACACATCAAATACAATAAGTAAGGTAAAAGAGTGGAATATAGGAGAAAAAAGTAATGACTATAATTTAAGTTACAATGAAAATAATGAAGTTTTACTTAAGTTTAGTAATACTCAAAATAATACATATATAACGAAAGAAGTTCCTTTATCATATGTAGATGGAGAGTTAACTAATTCATTATCATTGAAATTTAAAAATATAAATAATAGCATATCTCAAATTAGCTTTTACCTACAAGGTGATGAAAAGATGTTAGTAGGTAGTGGTGACAATCAATATATGGAATATTTTGAAGAGAAAATAGGAGATTACAAATTAGAAAACTCAAATAAATCAGATGCAATAAATATGACAATAGATATAGAAGAATCATTAAAAGAATTAGAGGGTCATATGACAAATGGTGTAAGACTAGCAATGAGAGTTGAATCTGATAGTGATTATCAGGACTTATATGATAGACAAGGTGAGATGATTTTAGAATCAGTAGAAGCTTTAAGTATAAAATATGGAGAGAATACACTTACACCATGGGCATACACTAATGGATATAATATAAATAATAACGTAGTAACATATGAGAACTTAAATGACTTTGAAAACATAAGTAGTGAGGTTAAAAACTATAATCCTAGATGTAGATATTTTAATTTAGAGATTAAAAATATAGATAATAGCGTAGAAAATATAGTTATAAATGTATATGGTAAAAACAATGAAGTAGCAAATATAAATATTGATTTAACTAAAAAATCAAAAACTGACTTAAGTTTTCAATACGACATATTGGAATATAATAATAAACTAGGTAATATAGAAAAAGTAGAGCTATTAGTAGACTCAAATCCATATAATACAATTACTAATCGAAGTGGTCAATTAGAAATAGTTTCGGCATATTTCTCTTCATTTGAAAAATAAAAATATAAAATAGATAGCAAAATTACTTGCTATCCATTTTTTTGTTTGAAAAACAAAATATTACTGATATAATATTCATAGCAAGGGAGGGATTTGTCGAAATGAATAATAAAATAAAAACAGGAATCATAGAATTTATAGGATTAATAATAGGATGTCTATCAATGAGTATAGGTCTAAACATGTTCTTTAAACCATATACAATAGCACCGGGAGGACTAAGTGGTTTATCACTAGTACTAAGTAAACTAACAGGACTATCAGTATCAACAATAATGTTAGCAATGGGTATACCACTACTAATATTCTCAGTGAAAATACTAGGTAAAAAAGATGCTATAAAAACACTAATAGGTATGTTAATACTATCAGGATTACTAGATGTAACAGCACCACTATCTAACGTATCAGTAACAGAAGATGTACTTTTATCAGCAATATCAGGAGCAATATTCTTAGGAGTAGGTATAGGTATGGTATTTAGCGTAGATGGTTCAACAGGTGGAACAGACTTAATAGCACTTATGGTAAATAGAATAATACCAAGTATACCTTTATCAAAATGTTTAATAGTTATAGATGGAATGGTAGTTGTATCAGCAGGTATTGCAAATGGAAATTTAGAAACTGGGCTATATTCAGGTATAGCTTTATATATAATAGCTAAATTAGTAGATGCAATAATATCAGGATTTGATTATTCAAAAGCATTTATGATAATAAGTGATAATGAAGAAATTCTAAGAGATGCAATAGTAAATGATATAAACAGAGGGGTTACAATACTAGATGGTAGAGGTGGATACACTAACAATAATAAGAGTATACTACTAGCAGTTGTAAAAAAGAAACAAGAAGTTCATCTTAAGAAACTTATAAAAAGAGTAGACCCAAGAGCATTTATAATAGTAAGTGATGTACATGAAGTACTTGGAGAAGGATTTAAGGATATAAATGTATAATTAAATATAATCAGATATAATAAATTAATGAAATAAAACTAGTAGAATAGTTATTATAAGAAAAGCATAAAATTTATTATAATCTAAGGTAAAAAGGTATGGATAGAAATTGGATTCATACCTTTAATTTTTTATAGAAGGATGATAAAAGTATGATTAATTTTACAGAAAAATATGAGTCACTTGAACTTGTTTCGAAGGATAAATCAAAATTAACATATACAGCCATCAATATAGAAACAAAAGAGAAGGTAATTTTAAAGCTTTACGAAAAAAGTCAGTATAAGGAAAGTAAATTTGATGAGTTAAAAAAGATTGTTCAATTTTCAAATATAAATGAAAATGAAAACTTGCTTAAAATAAACAATGTAGACAGTGGTTGTTATATGGACACTATATATTACATTGTTGAAATGGAATACACTGAATATGAAACTTTAGAAAAAATATTAGAGAATAAAGATTTTACAGAAAATGAAGCTTTAGGGATTATAAAACAAGTAATAAACGGATTACATGATTTACATAGACTAAATATAGTTTATAAAAATCTAAGCACTGAAAAAATATATATAAATGAAGATAATACTATAAAACTAGACTCTACAGGATATATAGATAAATATCCTAAAACAATAAAATATATATCACCAGAGCAAGTAGCTAACAAATCAATAAATAAAACATCAGACATATACTCACTAGGTATAGTACTATTTGAAATAATAAATAAAAAGCTACCATTCGTATGGGAAAATGGTAAAAAAGAATTATATAAAAGTATGATGGAAGAATTTTATATAGACAAAGAAAAATGTAGTTTAAACGTAATATCTATATTAGAAAACTGTTTGTATATAGATCCCAAAGATAGATATGAAAACTTAGATGCTTTTTTATTAGATATAAGCTCACACCTAGATTACAATATAAGAACATTTAGAAATGATATAGAATTTGAAAAGCAAGCTAAAGAAAGAATGATAGAAGCTAAATTAAAAGCAATAGCAAACATGGAAAAAAGCAAAAGTATAGAAGTAGAGAATAATAAAGACGATAATAATATTGAAGAAAATAATAATATTAATGAGAATCACAAGAATATAGACTCTAATGAAACTATAAATGAAAATAATATAAAAGAATCTGGAAAAAATGAAGATGATAATGAAGAATTTAAAGAAGTTAAAAATTTAAAAACTGAAGGTACAGGAAAAGAAGAGGACAGATCTAAATATAAAGAATATATGAAAATTGTATCAGCATGCGCAGCAGTAGGTATAGTATCTGCAACTTTAAAATTTGCAGGAAGTGATATTATTGAAGGTTTAAAAAATAAAGATAATGTACCAAATACAACTATATCAAATCAAAATAAACCAACAGGTTATACAAATAAAACAAGAGATAAAGTAAATCAACAAAACACAAATGCAACACAAGAGAATAACACTAATACAAATACAGATAATAGTGAATATACTCATAAAAAATATAACCCAATAGAAATTGAAGATGTAGAAATTGATAATACTTTAAATACAGATAACGAGCAAAATAAAAATGAAGGTGACACAAACACATCACAACCTAGCCAAGACAATAATACAGAAAATAATATACAACAAAAACCAGAGCAAAAACCAGAAGTGACACCAACACCAGAACAAACACCTCAGCAACCAGAACAGACACCAACGCCAGAACAAACGCCTCAGCAACCAGAGCAGACACCAACACCAGAACAGACACCTCAGCAACCAGAGCAAAAACCAGAACAAACTCCAAATACACCTACAGATCAGTCACCAATACAAGAACCACAAACAACACCTGAAGTTACACCACAATAAAAAGCAACTAACTTCTTAATCTTTATTATATGATTAATAAGATTTAATCATATAATAAAGATTATCTTAATATAATTATCCTAAACAATATAAAAATATTAAGGGGGATATATTATGGCTACTAAGAAACAAAAAAGAGAAAAAAGAAAATTAAATAAAAAAATGCAAAAAGAAATAGTTGCTAGAAAAAAAGAAGCTAATAAAGAAAATAAAAACGAAAAATAACTTCCTTAAATATAAAAAATATAAAAGATATAAAAAGGCTATATTAAAGATAAACTTTAATATAGCCTTTTCAAATAAAAGAAATATTAATTAGAAGCATAAGATAAATACATTCCAATCAAATCACTTTCCTTTATATTAGTATCGCTATTTTTTAAAACATTACTAACAATGCTTAACTTCTTAGAAATATCACCAGATAAAAACTCATCCTTAAGACTTTCTAAATCATCCATAGTATAATCACTAAGATTTATGTACTTATCAGTCTTACTAGACAAAGTATCAAAATCATCACTATCTTCTAAAGGAACAATAGAAACTCTCTTATCATTTTTATTCCAATAAACTAAAGAACTAATATCATCACATCTAACTAATAAATCATAATTATCTTCATTGGAAACAATATCCGACATTACCTTGGAAATACTTGCACTTTCCTTCACCATTTTTACCTCTGGTATAGAAGTAGAATTATTAGTATCTGAATCCTTACTAGCATTAATAGTATCATTAGAAACTGTAGTAAGATCTTTTGTAAAATTGGAATAATTACGGTAATTAATGTACATAATACCACCTACTAAGGCAACTATAAAGAATATGCAAATGAAAAATAATCTTCTTATAAATTTAAACATATAACATTCCTTTCATAAATTAGTATAATTTAATAATTTGATTATAAACATTTTCGTAAAATAAAATACAAATATCTTTATAGAAGTGATAAAATTTATAATTATAAATAAAAAGGAGTATTAAATGAGGGCAATTACAAAAAATAAAGAAATAAACTTAAGTAAAATTACAATAAGAGTACTTGCTATAATATTTTGGATGGGATTTATATTTTATTTGTCAAATCAACCAGCAACAGTATCAGCTAGTCAATCAGGATCATTTCGAAAAATGATTATAGAAATGCCTATACTAGGAGTTATAACAAAACCAATACTAACATCATCAATAGGGGAATTTTTTATAAGAAAATCAGCTCATATGTTTTTATACTTTGTATTAGCAATACTAACATATAGCTTAGTATATAATGGAATATATCATAGAAACTCACAAAAAATATTAAACTCAATAATAATAAGTTTAATAGTCGTATTTTTATATGCATGCACGGATGAATTTCATCAACTATTTATTCCGGGAAGAAGTGGAGAATTTAGAGATATAATGGTAGATACATTAGGTGGAATAATAGGACTTATATTAATAGGAATAACTAATCTTTTTCTTGGGAAAAGTAAAGTAAAGAATTAATATTTTAATATAAGAATAGTGGTGATAGCATGAAAAGGAAATCATCAAGTATTATACTAGCAATATTTTTTATGCTTACATTTTTTAAAGTAACATATGCACAGCCTGCATATGAAGATGCAAATTCAAGTGCATCGTGTGGAATAAAAAACATTTTATTAATAGGAGTAGATGGAGAAAATTTAGAGCGATATAATCGTTCTGACACTATGATTATTATGAGCATAGATCAAGAAAATAATAATATAAAACTAACATCTTTAGGTAGAGATACATATGTAGATATAAAAGGGCATGGTAAGGAAAAACTAACTCATGCTTATGCATATGGAGGTCCAGACTTATTAATAGAAACTATAAATAATAACTTTGGACTTAGTATAGATAGATATGCTACAGTGAATTTTTCTTCATTTATGAAAATAATTGATTTAATAGGTGGTGTAGAAGTAGAAGTAACAGAAAATGATGTTGAAGCACTTAATCAATTTATAAAAATCTGTTATAACTTATACCCACAAGAAAAAGATATAGAACTTATAGATAGTGCAGGTACTTATAATTTAAATGGATATCAAGCACTTGCTTTTAGTAGAATAAGATATCAAGATAGTACAGATGCTAGAAATTCTAGACAAAGAATGGTAGTCAAAGGCGCTCTTGATAATTTGAAGAAATCTGGTATTAGTGGATATATAGGTTCTCTAAATATAATATTATCTGGTGTTAAGACCAATTTGACTCCTTCTGAGATTGTGATACTTGGTTATAAGGCGTTAAGAATTGGTACCGATAATATGAAGACTTTGGAGTTTCCTTATTATAAGGAAGAAGTTAGACTTAAGGAAGCTGGTTGGGTAGTGCTTTGGGACAAAGATAAAAACTTAGAACTACTCGATAGTTTCATGTATAATTAGTAAAGTTTGTAAAGCCGGGTGGCGGGCGCTAATATTAATTTATAGTCATGCAGCTGAAAAAATGCTGCAAATGACTATAAATTAATATTTAGCTTCTGCCACCCTTTTTTTACTGTTTATAATACTATACGAGTAAACTGGTAGGGGATGGATTTAATTTATAGATGTTAGTTTTGCGTTTACTATTGTTCGGGCTCCGTTGAATTCGTAGCTGCATGTGTATAGGGTTATTATTTTGTCCTCACTTGTTACACTTATGTTTGTTTTGAATAGTGATTTATCTATGATTTTGTTTAGATAATCTTCATATTCGTTATCATTGCTAAAATTCATTTCTAAAAATTCTTCTGATGAGTCTGCTATATATACTGAGAATACTTCGTATGTATAGGTTTTACCTTTGTATTCAATTTCTATTTTATTGTTTTCATTAAAGAATGACTTGTCTTTGAAGTTTGCTAGTTCTCCGAACATTGTTTTGTTTCTCATGTGGTGTCCGTAGATTATTATGCTTTTGTCATTTTCAAAGTCATTTCTGTAGTCCATGAATATACTTCCTGATGCTAGGTAGTCTTTGTTGAAGTCGTGAGTAAGGTAGTAGTCGTTATCTGCTCCTTGCACGACAGGGTAGTCTATGTTTGTGTTGTCTACTTTAAGCCAAAATCTATAATCAGGGTTTGAAGAAGATAACTCTTCGTCTTTGTTGCTTTTTTTTGATTTCTCTCTAATTTCTGTATATACTTTATCTGCTTTTTTATATTCTGAAAGCTTTGTATAAATTTTATATCCAGAAAAAATTAAGATAGAAATTAAAATAATATTCGTTAAATTTCTTAAAAATTTTCTCAAAATATCACCTCAAATATATTATATATTAAAGATATAAATAGTTAAAAGCAAAAAATATCAAAAATATGGTAAAAAACTGTCTTGTTTTGTCGAATCTATTTTAAACTTTACAGATAAATGTTATTATATGGAATGAAAAGTAGTTTTATGTGGATATGTGTCTGGTTAAATAGAATCAACAATAAAATACTTATTAAAGATATGTAAAAGCTTATAAATTATATGGTGTTTTGTTATAAGCTTTTTATTATGCTAAAAAGGAATGTGAACAATTCAACATAAAAAGCTTAAAAAATTCGGAAAATTTAAATGGAGGATAACTTATGGAAGAAACTATTGACTTAAGGGAGTATTTTGGAATTATCAAGAAAAGATCAAAACTTATAATAGCTATAACAGTAGTAGCAGTAATAATAAGTGCACTGGTTAGCTTTTTCTTATTGAAACCAGTATATGAAACAAACACTACATTAATAGTAAATAGAAGTGAGTCTAAGGAAACTCAAAGTATGACAGGTGATGAGTATAATGTTGCTCAAAAGTTGGCAGTTACATATGGAGAAATAATAAAATCTAGAACTGTACTTAATGAGGTAATAGAAGATTTAAACTTAGACATGACTTACTCTGATTTAGTATCAAATGTAACTGTAGGACAAGTTGGTGATACACAAATCATTAATGTAAAAGTACAAGATACCAATCCTATACAAGCTAGAAATATAGCAAATGCTATACCTAAAGTATTTACAACAGAAGTAAAAAGGATAACTAAGGCAAATGGAGCTGAGGTAATAGATAAAGCAATAACTCCAGAAGAACCAGTTTCACCTAACAAAAAGATGAATATAGCAATAGCAGGTGTGCTTGGAATTATGGTAGGACTATTCTTAGTATTCTTAATAGAATATATGGATACTAAAATGAAAAAGCCTGAAGATATAACAAAACACTTAGGTCTTCCAATATTAGGTGTAATACCTAAAGATGATATAGCTTAAAGGAGGTATAGATATGCAGTTACATATACATAGAAATCCAAAGTCTCATATATCAGAGGCATATAGATTATTAAGAACAAACATAGAGTTTTCTAATGTAGATAAGAATCTAAAAACTATATTAATTACTAGTTCAGGTCAAAATGAGGGTAAGAGTACGGCTATATCAAATATAGCTGCAAGTTTTGCAAGTCTTGAGAATAAAAAAGTTCTGTTAATAGATTGTGATTTAAGAAATCCAACTGTTCATAAGATGTTTGGAGTTAGCAATATAAATGGAATTACAGATGTGCTTACAGGACAAAAAGATGTAGAAAAGTGTATAGAGAATACTAAGGTTAGTAATTTAGATATTTTAAAGGTTGGTAAAATACCACCTAATCCTTCTGAAATGCTTCAATCTAAGAAAATGAAAAGTTTTATGGAAGCTATAAAACCTCATTATGATTACATATTTATAGATACACCACCTGTTGGAATTGTTACTGATGCCAGTATACTTGCTCAGTATGTAGATGGAACAATTCTTTTAGTTGCAGCGAATGAAGCAGATATAGAAGCTACTAAAATTGCTAAGGAAAGATTAGAAAGTGTTAATGCTAATATTCTTGGAGCAGTTTTAAATAAATTTGAAGCAGATGAGAAGAGCTACGGATATTATAACTACTACTATGGTAGTTCAAGTGAAAAAAGGAAGCCAAAGCGTGGCTTATTTGGTAGAAAGTAGATAAGAAAGTTTTTGGGAGGGGAAGTTTTTGGAGAGAGAACTGGGTACTTATAGTGAAATAATTGATAGTAGTAACCTTAAAGAGAGTAAGATTTATTTATTTTTAAAAAGAGCCATGGATATAGTAGGCTCTTTATGCGGACTTATAATATTATCACCAGTGTTTCTAATAGTTGCAATTTTAATAAAACTAGAAGATCCTAAGGGAAAAGTAGTTTTCTCACAAGAGAGAAACGGAATTAATGGAAAAACATTTAATATGTACAAATTTAGAAGTATGGTTCATAACGCAGAAGAGTTATTAGAACAACTTCAAGAACAAAATGAACAAAGCGGTCCTGTTTTTAAAATAAAAGACGATCCAAGAATAACTAAAGTAGGTAAGTTTATACGTAAAACAAGTATAGATGAACTTCCTCAACTTTTAAATATACTTAAAGGAGATATGAGTATAGTAGGTCCAAGACCTCCCATTCCTAGAGAAGTTGCTCAATATACAACTTATCAAAGGCAAAGACTTCTTGTTAAGCCAGGACTTACTTGTTACTGGCAAGTAGGAGGAAGAAATGAAATTGGATTTGATGAATGGATAGAACTTGATATTAAGTATATAGAAGAAAGAAATTTATGGATTGATATAAAATTAATCTTTAAAACTGTATTCGTTTTATTTGGAGATAAAACAGCAAGTTAGAAGAGGGGAATAAAAATGAGTTATATAGATGTATATAAAAACTGGACTAATAATGAATATTTTGACAAAAAAACAAGAGAAGAACTTATAAATATAAAAAATGATGAAAAAGAAATAAAAGATAGATTTTATAAAAACTTAGAATTTGGTACAGGTGGACTTAGAGGAGTAATAGGCGCAGGTACTAATAGAATTAACATATACACAATAAGAAGAGCAACGTTTGGACTTGCTAATTACATAATAAATAAATGCGGTGAAGAAGGTAAACAAAAAGGAGTAGTAATAGCTCATGATAGTAGATTCATGTCTAGAGAATTTTGTTTAGAAACTGCTAAAACATTAGCAGCTTGTGGAATAAAAGCTTATATTTACAACGACTTAAGAACTACACCAGAACTTTCATTTGCAGTAAGACATCTAGGATGTATAGCAGGAGTAGTTATAACAGCAAGTCATAACCCACCAGAATATAATGGATATAAAGTTTATTGGAGTGACGGTGGACAAGTTTGCCCTAAGGTTGCAGAAGAAATAATAACGGAAGTAAATAAAATAGAAAACTATGAAAGTATACCAACTACAGAAGAAACTAATAAACTAATAACTTTATTAGATGACAGTGTAGATACTGCTTTTATAGAAGCTGTAAAAAAACAAGTTATAAGACAAGATATAATTAACAAAGTTGGTAAAGAAATGAAGATAATCTTCACTCCTATACACGGAACAGGAAACTTACCAATAAGAAGAGCATTAAAAGAAGTTGGATTTGAAAATGTAGAAGTAGTAAAAGAACAAGAATTACCTGATTCTAACTTCTCTACAGTAGAGTATCCAAACCCAGAAGAAAAAGCAGTTTTCGATATAGCTATAGAAATGGCAAAAGAAAATGGAGCAGACTTAATAATAGGTACTGACCCAGACTGCGATAGAGTAGGTTTAGTTGTAAAAGATACAGAAGGAGAATACGTAGTTCTTAATGGAAACCAAGTAGGATCACTTTTAGTTGATTATGTATTAACTCAAAGAAAAGACGAGTTAAAAGACATGAAAAATCCAAGTATAGTAAAAACAATAGTAACATCAGAGCTAGGAGCAGTTATAGCAAAAAGCTTTGGAGTAGACTGTTTAAATACACTTACAGGATTTAAATTCATAGGTGAAAAAATAAATGAGTTTGAGATAAATCAAGATAGAACATTCATAATGGGATATGAAGAAAGCTATGGATACTTAATAGGTACTCATGCTAGAGATAAAGACGGAGTAGTATCATCATTACTAATATCTGAAATGGCTGCATTCTATTATGATAAAGGAATGACTCTATATGAGGGGTTACAAGAAGTCTATAAAAAGTATGGATACTACAAAGAAGAACTAGTATCTATGACATTAAAAGGTATAGATGGAATGGAAAAAATTCAGTCAATGATGGCTAATTTTAGAAATTCTAATATAGAAAAAATAGCTAATATAAAAGTTGAAAAATTAAATGACTACAAACTAGGAATTGATAACTTACCAAATTCAGATGTACTTAAATTTATATTAGAAAATGGAAGCTGGGTAGCAGTTAGGCCATCTGGAACAGAACCCAAGATTAAATTCTACTTTGGATGTAACGGGAGAAAAAAAGTAGAAGTAGATAACAAACTACAAGAAATGGTAAAAGAAATAACTACATTATAAATATACAAGTGAATATAGATGGGGTGATAGGGAATGTTATGTGCTTTAATAATGGCTGGAGGAAAAGGAACTAGATTCTGGCCTCTTTCTACAGAAGAAAAGCCAAAACAGTTTTTAAACTTAATAGGTGAAGAAACTATGATACAAATGACTGTAAATAGAATAAAACCTATTATACCAGTAGAAAGAATATTCATATCTACTGGAGAGATGTATGTAGATTTAGTAAAAGAACAATTACCAGAAATTCCAGAAAGAAATATAATAGTAGAACCACAAGGTAGAAATACAGCTCCTTGTATAGCATTATCTGCTTTTGTGATAAACAGATATTATAACGATGCTACTATGGTAGTTCTTCCATCAGATCATCTTATTGGTGATGAAAATGAGTTTAGAAAAGTTGTAACTAGTGCAGATGAGTTTGTTAATAAGAATTATGAATCGATTATAACTTTAGGAATGAAGCCAACTAGAGCTGAAACTGGATACGGATATATAAGATACAGTAACAATGAAACTAAGGTTAATGATCATAAAGTTATAAAAGTTGATGCTTTTGTTGAAAAGCCTAATAAAGAAAAAGCTGAGATGTACTTAAATGAAGGTAACTATTTATGGAATGGTGGTATGTTCTTATGGAGTATTAATAATGTACTAGATCAGATTAAGAAGTATTCACCAAATACTTACAATGCTCTTGAGGAAGTTGAGACTACTTCAGAAGAGAAGTTACAAGAGACGATAAATAAAAATTATAAAGATACTGAGGCTATATCAATTGACTATGCTGTACTTGAGAAGTCTAAGGATATTTATGTTATTCCAAGTAGTTTTGGTTGGGATGATGTAGGTAGTTGGGAAGCACTTGATAGATATAGGGATAAGGATGAAGCTGGAAATGTTTTAGTAGGAGATACTAAGACAGTTGAAGGTGAAAATAACTTGGTTATATCTTCTAGTCAGAGTGTAGTAGTTGAAGGTTTAAGTGATATATATGTTATTGAACATGATGGGAAAATATTGATAGGAAAAAAATCAAATGTAGCTAATATAAAGGAATTAAAAGAAATTATATAGATAGAGGGAGATATAAAATGCAAAAGAAAAAAGTAGCACTAATAACAGGTATAACAGGACAAGATGGTTCTTACTTAGCGGAGTTACTATTAGAAAAAGGATATGAGGTACATGGGATAATAAGAAGAGCTAGTACTTTTAATACAAAAAGAATAGATCATTTATATCAAGATCCACATGAAGGAGATGTAAGTTTATTTTTACATTACGGAGATATAACAGATTCAAGTAACTTAAATAGATTAATAGAAAAAATACAACCAGATGAAATATATAACTTAGCAGCTCAATCTCACGTTGGAGTATCTTTTAACTCACCAGAGTACACAGCTGAAGCAACAGGAGTAAGCACACTTAGAATATTAGATGCAATAAAAGAAACTGGTGTTAAGACTAAATTCTACCAAGCATCTACAAGTGAATTATTCGGAGGACTTCCAGATACTGCACCACAAAGCGAAAAAACTCCATTCTATCCAAAATCACCATACGGAGTTGCAAAATTATACTCTTATTGGATAACTGTAAACTACAGAGAATCATACGATATATTTGCTTGTAACGGAATATTATTCAACCATGAATCTCCAAGAAGAGGAGAAACTTTCGTTACTAGAAAGATAACTAGAGCTGCTGCTGCTATACATTTAGGAAAGCAAGAAAAGTTATACTTAGGAAATATGGATGCCAAAAGAGATTGGGGTCATGCTAAAGATTATGTAGAAGGAATGTGGAGAATATTACAACAAGATAAACCTCAAGATTATGTATTATCAATGAATGAAACTCATACAGTTAGAGAGTTCGTTGAGCTTGCTTTTGCTGAGTTAGGATATGAAATAGAGTGGCAAGGAACTGGAGTAGATGAAAAAGGTATAGATAAGAAGAGCGGAAGGGTTTTAGTTGAGGTTGATCCAAGATACTTCAGACCTGCTGAGGTTGAATTATTATGGGGAGATAGTACTAAGGCTAGAACTGAGTTAGGTTGGGAGCCTAAGTATTCATTTATGGATTTAGTTAAGGAAATGGTTCAATCAGACTTAGAAGAACTTAAAAATGGTGGAGGATACAAATCTAAGTTTGAAAACTAAATCCATTCGTAAGCGGAGCTTGTGGTGAGATATAAATTTACTTCCATGCATACAAAAGGTGTATGCCAATGTCAGTTAAATTTATATTCTCACCGCTGCGCTCTGGTACTTGCGGATAATTAGTTTTTAAAGCTTAGATTAATAGAATGGAGAGAGATGATGAAATTAGATTCTAAGATATATGTTGCTGGACATAGAGGTTTGGTTGGTTCGGCTATTGTTAGAAATTTACAGGATAGAGGATTTACTAATATTATTTGTAGGACGCATAAGGAATTGGATTTAGCTAATCAGGCTGATGTTAGAGCGTTTTTTGAGGAAGAGAAGCCTGAGTATGTGTTTTTAGCTGCGGCTAAGGTTGGTGGAATTCATGCGAATAATACTTATCCTGCTGATTTTATATATGATAATTTGATGATTCAAAATAATGTTATTAAGGCTGCTCATGATTTTAAGGTTAAGAAGTTATTATTTTTAGGTAGTACTTGTATTTATCCTAAGATGGCTCCTCAACCGATAAAGGAAGAGTATCTTTTAACTGGAAGTTTAGAAGAAACTAATGAAGCTTATGCTGTTGCTAAGATTGCAGGTCTTGAGATGTGTAAGTTCTTTAAGAGACAATATGGAGATAACTTTATAAGTTGTATGCCTACTAATTTATATGGTCCTAATGATAATTTTGATTTAAATAATTCTCATGTATTACCAGCACTTATTAGAAAGTTCCATGAAGCTAAGATTAATAATAGTGATGTTGTTGAAGTTTGGGGAACTGGTACTCCACTTAGAGAGTTTTTATATGTTGATGATATGGCTGATGCTTGTGTATTCTTAATGGAAAATTATGATGGTGAAGGTCATGTAAATATAGGAACTGGTGAAGAGGTTTCTATAAAGCAGCTTGCTGAGACTGTTAAGGAAGTTATTGGATTTGATGGTGAGTTAGTGTTTAATACTGACATGCCTGATGGTACTCCTAGAAAGTTAACTACTGTAGATAAGTTACATGGACTTGGATGGAAGCATAAGGTTAGTTTAAATGAAGGAATTAAGTTAGCTTACAATTGGTTCTTAGAGAACTATAAATAAAATATTAAGTAATAAAATCTGATAATTAAGGATGCTAAAAATTAGTATCCTTATTAATAAGAAAGAGGATACATATGAAGAAACAAAATGTATTAATGGCACATAACTATTATCAAGTTCCTGGTGGAGAAGATACAGTTTTTCATAATGAGGTTAAAATGTTAGAGAAAAATGGTCACAAAGTGACTAAATATACTAGACATAACGATGAAATAAAAGGTGGAATACTTAGTAAGTTAAAATTAGGTATAGAAACTATATTTTCTTTAAAAACATATAAGGAAGTTAAAAAGTTAATAGATGAAAATGATATAGATGTAGTACATGTTCATAATACATTACCATTAATAAGTCCATCTATATACTATGCAGCTAGATCAAAGAAGGTTTCTGTAGTTCAGACTATACATAACTTTAGGTTATTATGTCCAGGAGCTACATTTACTAGGAATGGCGAAATATGTGAAGATTGCTTAGCTAGAGGATTAGAACAATCATTAAAAAATAGATGTTATAGAAATTCATTATCTCAAACATTTATAATGTATACTATGTTAAAATTCCATAGGCTAATTGGTACTCATAAAAAAGTTAACTATATAACCTTAACTAATTTTAATAAAAATAAAATATTAAATTTAGTTAATGATGAAAGGAAAGTTTATATTAAACCAAACTTTATAGAGAAAAGAGATAAAGTAGAAAGAGAGCTAAAGGATTATTTTGTTTATATAGGTAGACTAGAGGATATAAAAGGAATTAATTTTTTAATAGAAGCATGGAAAGAAGTTAATAAAAAGGTTAATTTATATATAATTGGTGATGGACCAGAAAAAGATAGAATCAAAATCTTTATAGAAGAAAACAAGTTAAATAATATAAAGATTTTAGGATTTATGGAACGGGAAAAAGCATTTGATATTATAAGAAAATCTATAGCAGTTATAGTTCCATCACAGTGTTATGAAGGTTTTCCAATGACAATAGCTGAGAGCTTTGCTTTAGGTGTTCCTATAATAGGAAATAATTTAGGTAATGTGAGTTCATTAATTAAAAATGAATATAACGGTTTATTATTTGAAAAAAATAGTATGTTAAGTTTAAAGAGTAAAGTTGAAAAATTATTCTATAATAAAGAATTGAATATAGAATTAGGAAATAATGCTTATAGTACATTTTATAAATATTATACTGATGATAAAAACTATGAAGCTTTAATAAATATATACAAAAGTTTGGTAGGTGATAATAATGCAAAGTAAATCTAAGCCAAAATTAAAGGTTTGTAACATATTAGGTGTGAATATAAATGTAACTAATATGAAGGATACTATTAAAGTTATAACGCATAATTTAGAAGATATAAAAGGTAATTATATATGTGTATCTAATGTTCACACAACAGTAATGTCGTATGAGGATGAACGTTATAGAAATATTCAAAATAGTGGTTTTATGGCTTTGCCAGATGGTAAACCTTTATCTATAGTTAGCCAAAAAAGAGGATTTAAGGAAGCTGAAAGAGTGACAGGTCCAGATTTAATGGAGGAGATATTTAAAATATCTGAAGAAAATGGATATAGTCATTATTTTTATGGTAGTACTCAAAAAACTTTGGATACATTGCAAGCAAAATTAAATGAGAAATATCCTAATATGAAAATATCGGGTATGTATTCACCCCCATTTAGAAAATTAACGGAAGAAGAAGATAAGAAAGTAATAGAAAGTATAAATAAAGTTAAACCAGATTTTATATGGGTAGGGTTGGGGGCTCCTAAACAGGAAATTTGGATGTGTAAACATAAAAATAAAGTAAATGGATTAATGTTAGGTGTTGGTGCCGGGTTTGACTATCATGCAGGTAATATATCAAGAGCTCCTAAGTGGATGCAGAATATGAGTTTAGAATGGCTATATAGATTGATGCAAGATCCAAAAAGACTATTAAAACGATATATAAATACGAATTTAAAATTTATATATATATTAACTATTAAGAGAGTGTAATAATATGGAGTTAATAT